>NZ_JAWHNU010000029.1:0-68815 GCF_032582135.1 Pseudomonas syringae group sp. J309-1
GCTGCGATGCGGTGTGTCAGTCACTCCGCATCGCAGCCTTCGGCAGCTCCTACAGTGGGTATGTGGTTCAAACGCTTGGATGCAGGTCAGAAACTCATCTCAACCACATCATCCGGCACGATCAATTTTCCGGCGGTTTTGGCGATGATTTCTTCAACGCTCACGCCCGGTGCGCGTTCGCGAAGAATAAAAGCACCGTTTTCGATTTCCAGATACGCCAGGTCAGTCAACACCTTGCGAATGCAGCCAGCACCGGTCAGGGGCAGGCTGCAGCGGGTGAGGAGTTTGGACTCTCCGTCCTTGGACGCATGGGTCATGGTGACAATGATATTGTCGGCACCGGCCACCAGGTCCATGGCACCGCCCATGCCTTTGACCAGTTTGCCGGGGATCATCCAGGAGGCGATATTGCCTTCCACGTCGACTTCGAAGGCACCCAGAACCGTTAGGTCCACATGGCCGCCACGGATCATGGCGAAGGACTGGGATGAGTCAAAAATCGATGCGCCGACGCGGGCGGTTACGGTCTGCTTGCCAGCGTTGATCATGTCGGCATCGATGGTTTCTTCGGTGGGGAATTCGCCCATCCCCAGCAGGCCGTTTTCCGACTGGAGCATGACGTCGATGTCGGTGGGGACGTAGTTGGCCACCAGCGTCGGAATGCCGATTCCGAGGTTCACGTAGTAGCCATCCTTGAGTTCGCGTGCAACGCGTTGAGCCATTTGTTCGCGGGACAGTGCCATGGTCTGAAGTCTCTTTGTTGTTTTTGTGCCGCTGCCTGTGCAAAGCAGCATCCGGAGCCGGATTGCGTCAGGCTTTTCTGACGGTGCGCTGTTCGATGCGCTTCTCGAAAGTACCGAGAATGACCCGGTCGACATAAATACCTGGCGTATGAATCTGCGAAGGCAACAGCACGCCGGGTTCAACAATTTCTTCGACTTCGACCACGGTGATCTTGCCCGCGGTCGCTACCACCGGGTTGAAGTTCTGTGCGGTATGACGATAGATCACATTACCGAAGTGGTCGGCTTTCCAGCCTTTGACGATGGCGAAGTCGCCAGTAATGGCTTCTTCCAGAATGACATTGCGGCCGTTGAACTGGCGGGTTTCCTTGCCTTCAGCGACCGGTGTGCCATAGCCCGTTGCGGTGTAGAAGGCTGGGATACCAGCGCCGCCTGCGCGCATTTTTTCGGCGAGCGTACCTTGGGGAGTGAGTTCGACTTCCAGTTCGCCGCTGAGCAACTGACGTTCGAACAGCGCGTTTTCGCCGACGTAGGAGGAGACCATCTTACGAATCTGACGATCTTCGAGGAGGATGCCCAGACCAAAGCCATCGACGCCGCAGTTGTTGGAAACAACCGTCAGGCCTTTCACGCCCATGCGCTTTATTTCAGCAATGAGGTTTTCCGGGATGCCACATAGACCGAAGCCGCCGCACAGCACTGTCATGTTGTCGGTCAGCCCGGCGAGGGCTTCCTGATAAGTCGCCACTCGTTTGTCGAGTCCAGCCATGATGATCCGCCTTTTATAGTTGTGGTCGACGGTCTGGCCGTCAGGGGAGCGTTGCAACATCTTCTCTTGGGGGGAGTGTTTTGTTAATTTTTTTTTTCTGATCGATTAATAAGAAAAGTAAATATATGAACGTCAAGCAGCTAAGGGCTTTTCTGGCCGTTGCCCAGCATTTGAGCTTTGCCCAGGCGGGGGAGCGGCTGCATGTGTCGCAACCCGCGCTGAGCCTGACCATCAAAAGTCTGGAGGATGATCTGGGCGGGCAATTGCTCAGCCGCACCACGCGCACCGTCAGCCTTACGCCCGAGGGTGAAACCCTGCTGCCGCTGGCCCGGCAACTGCTGGCTGACTGGGACAACGCTGAAGAACTGCTGCGTCAGCGCTTTACCCTGCAACTGGGCAAAGTGTCGGTGGCCGCCATGCCATCGTTTGCCGGTAACCTGCTGCCTGGCGCGCTGAAGGTGTTTCGCAGTCGCTACCCACGAGTCAATGTAGCCGTTCATGACCTGATCAACGAAGAAGTGCTGGAAATGGTCCGTCATCGACGGGTTGAACTGGGCATCGGTTTTGAACCTGAGTCCAGCAACTCCCTGGTGTTCACGCCGTTCTATACCGATCGCTTTGTTGCAGTGGTACCGCAGGATTCGCCATTGGCACAACGCAAGGAAATCACCTGGCAAGAACTCTTGCAGGAAGACTTCATCGCCTTGCAGCGCCCATCAGCGGTGCGTTTGCTGCTGGAACATCATCTGCAAGCGCAGCACGGCAAGCTGTCCGTTGCGTTTGAAAGCCACCAGTTGTCGACCATCGGCCGAATGGTCGCCAGTGGTCTGGGGGTAAGCGCAGTGCCGTCGTTATGCATTGAACAGATGCATGAACTGGGCGCGCATTGCATTGCGTTGGTGGGGCCTGCGATTGAGCGGCCCATCGGCCTGATGATGCTCGCCGATCACAAGTTGTCGGCCGCTGCTCAGGCCTTGCGCGAGGTGCTGATCGAGCATGCTCAGGCGCAGGTTCCTGGTCTGCTGCACGTCTAGGTCGGGTCTGTTGATCCAGGAGTGGATCACTCGAGGCGGGGGCGAAACTGTCACAAACTTCACATTCGCGCATCTGGCGTTCCGGTATCGTGCTGCAGAATTACAACTAAATGTTTCTGCAGTGCTCTCGACCGCAGGACCGACGATAAGGAAGAGTGCCTTGGATGTTTCTTCTGCTGCCTGGCTGGTGCACGACACCCGCCTGATTATCTGCTGCCTGATCGCGATTGCCAACATCATCGTGCTGATTAGCGCTACTAAACTTCCGCCATTTCTTTCGATTCTGATCGGCACGTTTATCGCCGGGATCGGTGCCGGTCTGCCTGCCGAAGAAGTCGCCAAGGCCTTCAGTAAAGGCGCAGGCGGGATTTTGGGCGAGGCCGGATTGATTATCGCTCTGGGCGCGATGCTCGGCGCACTGATGGCTGAATCGGGCGCTGCGGACCGTATCGCCACTACGTTGCTGGGGTTTGGCAAGGGCAGGTCGTTGCCTTGGGTGATGGCCCTGGTGGCCATGGTTATCGGTCTGCCGCTGTTCTTTGAAGTCGGTCTGGTACTGATGGTGCCGATCATTTTTGTCATGGCCCGACGCTCTGATCAGCCTTTACTGAAAATCGCGATTCCGGCTCTGGCAGGCATGACCACCTTGCATGCATTGATGCCGCCGCATCCGGGACCGCTGATTGCGGTCAGCGCGCTGCATGCCGACCTTGGGCTGACCATGCTGCTGGGCATCTGCATTGCGGTTCCGGCGGTGATTCTTGCCGGTCCTTTGTACGGCAACTGGTTATCCAGACGCATGGACATCAAGGAACCGGCCGAGTTGGGCGAATTATTCTCGACCAAACCTGACGTGACCCGTCAGCCGGGTTTTGGTATTTCGCTGCTGATTATTCTCTTGCCGGTGATCCTGATGCTGGGGAGCACGCTGGCCAAGATATTCATGGACCCGCACAGCTCGCTGGCGCTGACCCTGAAGTTTCTCGGCGAACCCTTGGTGGCGCTGAGCATTGCAGTCATTGCGGCGGTCATTTGTCTGGGCTGGGCCAATGGCCTGACGCGCGATCACGTGAACGGCACGCTACGCAAAAGTCTTGCACCGATTGCAGTCCTGCTGCTGACCATTGGTGCGGGCGGCGGGCTCAAGCAGACGTTGCTGGATGCTGGCGTGAGTCAAACCATCAGCAAGGTCGCAGAGGGCGCGCATATTCCATATCTGTTGCTGGCGTGGCTGATCGCAGTGGCGCTGCGTCAGGCTACCGGTTCAGCGACCGTCGCGACGACCACCACGGCGGGTATTCTTGCGCCGATGATGGCGGGGCTGGCGGCAACGCAAAGCTCACTGGTGGCCCTGGCGATTGGTGCTGGCTCGGTATTCTTTTGCCACGTCAACGACGCGGGTTTCTGGATGGTCCGCGAGTATTTTGGTCTTCAACTGAAACAGACGATCTGGGTCTGGTCGGTATTGCAGACCATTGTGTCAGTGGTGGGGTTGGTGGGCACGCTGCTGTTATGGTGGTGGTTGACGTAAGGCGGCTGCGGTCTCTGTGGGAGCGGTGCTTGGTCTGGGCGGCATTCCGACGATTCAGGCGCCTTGGTGTATCAGGCATATCGTGTAATCGTTCATCGCGAGCAAGCTCTGCTCCCACAGGGTTCTGTGTGTGAGCACCACGGCAACATGCGCTGGCTGGTGATTGCCCGGCCTCTGTACTCCATCATTTTCAGCGACCCCCACAGGTAATCCCATGCCAGATCGCGAAATCATCATTCCACCGTCCATGCGCAATATCGTCGAGCGCGCGGGGTACGTTCCGGCGGTCAAGGTTCAAAGCACGCTGTACTGTGCCGGGCAGATCGGACGCACGCCGGACCTTGAGGTCATTGCCGATCCTGAACAACAGTTCATCGCCTGCTGGGAAAACCTGCGCACTGTGCTTGCCGAGGGCGGTTGCAGCTTTGAGGACGTGGTAGAAATGACCACTTTTCACGTGTCCATGAGCGAGCACATGGCGGTTTTTCGTGACGTCAAAGAGCGCCTTTTCCCCCGCGGACTGTGTGCCTGGACGGCCATTGGTGTATCAGAACTGGCTGTCCCGGGGCTGCTTCTTGAGATCAAGTGCATCGCTGTTCAACGCGGCTGATCAGGCCAGGACCAATCATCAAATAAACCGAACTCGTGGGACGGTGTTGATTCCAAACAGGGTATTCATTCAACTACCTCGCGAGGAACATCATGAGTAGAGACCCTGTAGACAGCCAGGCCGCCCAGACTCCCGGTCCGAATCCCAACCCGAGCGAATCGGATGGCAGGTCCACGTCCGACAATGATGTGCGTGAGGCCGATATCAATGAAGTCGAGCCCGATGATCCCGATGTAGCGGGTGATGACGCTTCAGATAGCCCAAGCTGACACGTACCGTGGCGAGCAAGGTCATCACGGCCCAAGACCTGGCGATCGACCTGAAGAGCGGTGATGAAGTCGCTCTGTTCAAATGGTTTATCGCCAGTTTTCTCATGGGCAAGCGTATTCAGGCGGATATCGCAGCGCAGGCTTATCGGGTCATCGTCGATCAGCATGGTTGCGACACGCCGCGTAAAATGGCCAGCCAGTCCCATCGGCAACTGGTTGCGATGCTTGGTGAGGCGCACTACGTGCGTTATGACGAGACGACGGCAACACGTTTGACTGCCATGAGCAAAAAGCTTATCGAGGAATATGCCGGAAAGATTGGCGAAATCCATAGTCGCAGTGGAAGCCGCAGCGGATTCGAAAAGTGCCTTGCCGAGTTCGACGGAGTAGGGCCAAAGACCGTCGAAATATTCATGCGCGAAGCCGGCGAGGTGCTGTATTGATTCAGGTCGGCTGCGCTGGCTGGAGCTTGCCCCGCGAGCACTGGCCTGAGTTTGCCGAAGAAGGTACACACTTGCAGCGCTACGCCTCCTCGTTATCGGCGGTCGAGATCAACAGCTCTTTTTACCGCCCGCACCGTCCGCAAACCTGGCAGCGTTGGGCTGAGAGCGTGCCTGCGGGCTTTCGTTTCTCCGTGAAAATGCCCAAGTCAATTACTCACGAACATCGTCTTCAGGGCTGTGAGCATCTGCTTGAGCAGTTCCTGACTCAGTGCCTGCATCTGAAGGACAAGCTGGGCTGCCTCCTCGTGCAGTTACCGCCCTCACTGACTTATGACCCGACAATCGCAACGGCTTTCTTTGAGGCCTTGCGGAAGGGTTATGACGGCAGCCTGGTGATAGAGCCGCGTCATGCGAGTTGGCGCGATGCCGAGTCGTTGCTCAATGGTTTTCAGGTCGGTCAGGTGGCGGCAGACCCTTCACCCATTACCGGTGGAGATACGCCGGGAGGCTGGTCGGGTGTTCAGTATTGGCGACTTCACGGTTCGCCACGCCTTTATCACAGTGCTTATGAACTGGCGTACTTGCAGGAACTGGCGGTGAAATTGAAGACCGCTGCCGACGCTGGCCTGGAAACCTGGTGCATCTTCGACAACACCGCCAGCGGGCACGCCGTTCACGATGCGTTATTGCTGCGCAGATTGCTGGCTTGAGCAGACGGTTGTTCTTTCGAGTGAGTGCTTTCCGGCCTCGTTGCATTCGCAGGCACCGCACTGGATTTGAGTAAGGCCTGAATGGCCTGGCTGTACGCCTGACGGCCCACTCGCATGCTGTTGTTATGAGTCCCGCCCGGCACCAGCAATAGCTTCTTGGGCTCCTGCGCCGCGGCAAACAACTCCTCGCTGAAGCGCGGCGGTACATATCGGTCGTCCATGCCGTGCACGATCAACACTGGCATGTGGATGTCGGCGATCTTGTCGACGGAGTCGAATTTCTGTGACAGCAACCAGCGTACGGGTAATGAGGTGTAGTTAGTGGCCACTGCGGTGGCGACGTCGGCCAGGGTGGTGAAGGTCGATTCGATGATCAGCCCACGCGCCTGCGCCGGTTGAGTGCCGTCCTGAGTATCGCGCCCCAGTTCGGCAGCCAGATCCACAGCCACTGCCCCGCCCAGGGAATGGCCGTAAATCAGCCGACGGCTGGCGTCCGGTTGCAGAAGCTTGAGGCGCTCCCAGGCGATGCGGGCATCTTCATAGACGGTGCTTTCTGAAGGAAGCGGGCCACGACTTTCGCCGAAGCCACGGTAGTCGATTGCCAACACCGAGAAACCCAGCGCGTGCAGCTCTTCGATACGAAACAGTTGGCCGGTCAGGTTCCATCGTGATCCGTGCAAGTAGAGGACGGCTGGGGCATCTTTGCGATTGGCAGGCCACCACCAGCCGTGAATGCTTTGCGACAGGCCGAATTGCGGAGCTTTGAGTTCCAGTTCCTGCACATTGGCCGGTAGCCCGCTGTACCAACTGGCGGTGCCGGGTTCAATGCGGAACACCAATTCCCGCTCGGTGTGTTCCAGGACGGAGCAGCCCACGGGCAAACCAATGATGAACACCAGCATGCAGGTCCAGGTAAGCCAGCGCGCCCGGATACGAGCCAGAGAAAATATGGCCATGAATTACTTCCCCCGACTTTTCAAGCGAAAGGCTGACTGTAACGGCGTTGTCATGATACCGATTGATTGATCGGTTACAGAATATTGCGGGCGCAGTCGGTCTGATTTCATGGGCGGAAATGATCGTTGATCAGGCCGGTCATTATTTCGCAGGCGGCGCTGGGCACTCCTGGAGCCTTGACCAGTTGTCGTTCATGCAGCGGGAGGGGTGGCAAGCCTTCATCCCGACCGAGAATGCGCATCTGCGCGCCGACCCGGCTGCGGTCAATGATGCCGATAGCCAGTCCGGCGCAAATAGCCGTTTCCAGCGCGCTGGAACTCGCCGACATGACCACGGTGCGCCAGGCTCTGCCGATCTCATTCAGCGTGTTAACAGCGACGCTGCGGTAAGGGCAACCTTCGCCGTGCAGTGCCAGGGGTACGGGTTTGTCATGTGCCAGTTGGTAGCCTGGAGCGGCGACCCAGACGGGCTCGGTGGTCCCGAACGTATGCAATGGCCGGTCAGCGCTGGCGGTCTCGATTGGTACCACGAGCAGCGCCAGATCCAGCTGGCCGCGCTGCAATTGCTCATTCAGCCGACCGCTGGAGGCGGTTTCAACTTCAAGCTCTATTTGCGGGTAGCCGCTGGTCAATGGGCTTAGCGTGCTGTGTAACAGGCTCGCTGCATATTCTTCGGAGATACCCAACCGCACTCGACCGCTGATCGTCGGGCTCGCGAATCCGGCCAGCAGCCGATCATGCACGTGCAGCAGCTCGGCGCTTTGCAATGCAAAACGCCTGCCTAGAGAGGTCAGGGTGACGGTCTGATTATCCCGTTCCAGCAGGCGGCCACCGGCAATGTCTTCCAGGCGTCGAATATGCAGGCTCACCGCAGAAGGGCTGCGATTGAGAAAGGTTGCAGCAGCGAGGAACTGCTCGAAGCGCACAACCGCTTGAAAGGTACGCAGAAGCTCGATATCCAGCGTGCTTTGCATGGTTTATAAATCCTGCATCAGTGATGCTTATAATTTCGTTTGATTGAAGTGCCTGCCCATTCTTAACATCACGCTCATTCAGCGCAATAGGGGATGCTCAATGAATGGGCAGACGGTCGAAATTATTGATCAGGCCAGTACGCCAAAGACTTCATCGGTTTCTGGATCCAGGTGGGTCAGTGGTGTGCTGTTGGCTGCCATGGTGCTGAGCTGGAGTTCGGGTTTTATTGGCTATCGCTATGCCTCGGAGCACAGCGGGGTAATGTTGGTGACCTTCTGGCGATTCGTGCTGGCGGCGTTGTTGCTGTTCCCGTGGGTATTGGGCTCGTTGCGTGAGCTGACCTGGGCCATCGTGCGGCAGCAGATGCTGGTAGGGCTTTTGGCGATTGCCGGTTTCATTGCTGCGATTGCCTTGTCCATCGAACTTGGCGTGGCGCCCGGCACCAGTTCCCTGATTGCCAACTTGCTGCCGCTGAGCATTGTGCTGTCGGCCGGGCTCATCCCCGGCCAGCGTACTCGTGGCTGGCAATGGCTTGGCGTGGGGTTGTGTATCGCCGGAATGCTGATTGCCAGCGCCGCGAGTGTCGAGTTTTCCGATGCGCCATTGTGGGCCTACGGCTTACCGGCTTTGGCCGTCCTGTCGCTAACCGCAGCAACGATCTATCAAAAGAAGACGCATCAAAAGGAGACACCGTCCTTCACGGTACCCGCTATGACTTCGCTGTTTATACAGATATGCGCGGCCTTGCCGGTGTTCGCGGTGTTGTCGATGCTGGAAGGTGGGATTGCGCCGGTGTTGTCCTTTGGCTTTGGCGCCGCCGTGCTATGGCTGGTGATCTGCTCAACCCTCGGTGGATACGGCTTTTACTGGCTGTGCCTGAAGCGATTCAACATGCAAAGCGTCAGCGGAGCGCTGTTTCTGACGCCTCCCGCAACGATGATCTGGGCCTGGCTCCAATTCGGCAATCCTTTGAGTAGGGGGGCAATAGTGGGTGTGGCGCTGACACTGGTCGGGCTGCCATTCCTGCGCAGACGCTGAGTGACGGCCATGAAAGACGCCTATAAAAAAGCCGCCTGCCCGTGAGGGGAGGCGGCCTGGACCCGATCCGTTACATCAGGATCGCAATCAGGATGATGACCGGGATTGGGACACCGAGTAACCACAGAAGGATGGAAGGCATAGTCGTTCTCCTTGGCTTAAAGAGCCGTTGTTGTAGTGGTGTAAGGACGTTCGTCGAGATAAGTCACTGCGTCGCGACGGCGACCGCCATAAATGGCAGCGAAGCTGGCGAAGAAGGCACCGCACAGCAGCGAGACGAAGGTCCACAGGGCAGTCATCGCGGCAACTTTCGCAGCGGTGTCGGCAGCTTCTTTAGCAGCGACCTTGGCGTCTTCTACGGCTTTGCGAGCCTGACCATAGACCTGGTCAACGCGACGTTCGGCATCTGCCTGGCTGAGATTGGTGCGCTGAGCAATCATCTGTGCCAAGTAGGTACGATCTTCAGGGCTGATCTGACCGTCATTGCTCAGTGTGCGGCTGAAGATGCGCAGCACTACGCCATGGGCCGCGTCATCACTGACAGCAGCAGGGCGATCATCACGGAACAGGCTGTCGATGTAATAGCCGTAGTCCTGACTGCTGGCGTTGCTATTGCTCGCCGCGCTGCCTGCTACTTGAGTCACTGCACCTGCTGCACCCGAAGCGACACTGGCACCGGCCTGAACGCCCCCGCCAATAATGCTGCTGACCGAACTGGCGATCAGTGTTGCAGCGACCAGGGTTGCCACGGCCCACGACAGGAAACCGTGGGCGGTGTCGCGGAAATACACTTCATCGCCGTGCAGGTTTGCCCACTTCACGCGCAGTCGACCGGCGATATAGCCACCCAGACCGGAAGCGATGATTTGGGTAAATGCCAGCCATATGACCGTCGAGATACCCAGGCCCTTGGCGCTGATGCCTTCGTTGCCCCAAGTCGATACCGCCGAGAAACCCAAGCCGAAGCCCAGCAATATGAGAATCAAGGAAAGCGCAGCGGCGCCGGCGGCACCTGCAAAGATTGCCCCCCAGGAAACACCTGAGTGGTTGTTTGATTCTTGCGCGGCAGCATTGAAAGTGTCGGGGGATGAAATCATTATTTTTCTGCTCCATGAAGGATTTTGTTACAGCGTCCCTTAAAGCGTTGCAGTGGTTATGCCAGAAGTACCCTTAATTAAAATCCATATAATTCAAGGGTTTAAGTTATTTAAGAGTTTTCGAGTCATGCATTCTGCAACGACGCGCTATTTATTACAGGCGTTCTGCATGAGTGGGGAGTTAGTGACACATCAAAGTATTGGGTAACGTTTTTTAAGTACGGCAATGAATAGCGCTGACTTATTAATCCTTTATATATAAGTAACTGCCCCCGTCGTCCAGACGCCGCGCTATCGCGAAGCAGCCACCAGATCTGTAGGAGCGCACGAGCACCGCGAGGCCGCGATGGCGTTGTATCAGGCAGGACGCCATCGCGGCCTCGCGGTGCTCGTGCGCTCCTACAGGTCCGAATTCAGGCGATGCATTTGTTGGATATAAATGGCGAAGGGAGAGCAGTGCCGGAATTTTGTCAGGCGAACACGTGCACAGAGCGACAGTTCGCATATAGTGTTCACACGCTTGTTATTTCCATTCTTCAAGAGGTCACTGCCCAATGTTCTTGAACCGCCCACTGGAAGAAAAAGACATCCCGGCCATCTGTGCGCTGCCGCAGAATGTCGACGAGCTGTTTTATATGTTCCCTCGCGCAATATGGCCTCTCACACCGCCCCAATTGCTGGATGCGTTGCACAACCATTCCGACTCGACGGTTATCGAGATGGATGGCGAAGTCGTGGGATATGCAAATTTCGCTCGCAGTGACTTTCGCGGGCGCTGCTCCCTGGGCAATGTGATCATTGCCCCCAAGGCGCGTTCTCGAGGGGTAGGGCGTTACCTGATCGGTTGCATGATGGAACTGGCATTCGACAAGCATGAGGCTAGCGAAATGACAGCATCGTGCTACAACCATAATGTGCCGGGTCTGTTGTTCTATCCGAAACTGGGATTCCGGCCCTACGCCATCGATGAGCGCAGGGACAAGCAGGGCGGTCGAGTGGCATTGATTCACCTGCGGCTGCCACGTCAGGACGACTGAAGCGTGAGACTGACCGTCAGTCGCCAAAAGCGGCTGACGGGATACTGCTTAAGAACTGTTTGGGCACTTTATTGATACCAATCATGTAAACAAAGTGATGAATATTGTTAAGTGAACCGTTTCTGCTGATTGTTTATATAAACCGTTATGAACGGCTTGAAAAAGAGCGTAAAAATCCCCGTTGCTTCAAGGTGGTGCGAAGCGTATAAGTAAACATGCCTTCAATTAAATGACGACGTTTGTTTGGCGGCAATCAAAATAAACATTGATGTATCACTGTGTCCATCGTGGCAGGAACTCAGCCACGCGCGATTTAACAAGGAGAAGGACATGATCGCCTACAGACTTTCCACACTCGAGTTGAGAAGTATCGTCGAGAGTGCGTTTTTACCCCTGCGTTGCACCTGCAGCGTATCCCCGGACTCCATGACCGTTCAGATCATTGATCCTAATTCGGAAAAGGTTGAATTGTTGGTGACCGGGATTTCCCTGGATCGCCTCAATACCACCCGTGATATCTCCGAATTGGTAGCAGAGCTGCGCTACGACCTCGCACATACCCGGCATCACCATGGCAAGGCCCGCATCGCTGTTTGATTGAACTGAAAAAACGTCTGATAAAGCCGCCGTGGTAGACCTTCAGGGGACTCGATAGGCGGCTTTCGCATGTCTGGGGTTGTCTCGGCTTAACGGCGGACATAGTGATCAAGCCAGTCAGCGCGGGGATCAGTTTGCCATTTGTGGCATGAACGTTCTGTCGTCGGCATAACGCGATGTAATGTTTTGCAACGTGTTAATAAGCGCACGCCTATCGGCATATATCCTTATGCCAATACTTCAATGCGCGAACACCTAAGTTGTACGATAACTTAATGCATAGCCCGGCGATGTTCATTTTCGAACAGCAACTTGAACGGTTCTTCACTATTGCTGTTCACTTCGCAACAATCCCGTATCGGGCCCGCTTCAATTCTTCCTTCCAGTGCTACCCGGATAGCCGCAGATTTAAGCAGGTAGTCTGGAACCTCGCCCAGGATCGTCAGCTCACGCAAGCTTTGACCATTCTGTTCTACTGTGGTCAACCTCACCCTGCAGGTTGCCTGCATCGGGATCGGGCCGAACAGGGTTTCACGGGAATAGTCGATTTCAGCGATACTCGAGCGATTGTGCTTTCCAACGTTCATGTCTGCGACCTCTGCATCCATTAAGCTTTTTTTACATCTTGTGTCATTGATTCCCGCACTCGCAGATAGTTCTCCTTTGAAGACGGGCGGAGCAAGCCGCTGATCGGACTTCTAGCGGTCTCCGTACTGGAGCTGAAGGTCAGGCTTTGCCAGGCTGGATTTTCATGAATCGTCCGGGCCAATCCAGTGTAAAAACTGATAGGGGACTTTTGAAATAGCCGTTTAATGTCGTCAATAAATAATTACTCTATAAATCAATCGGTTATATAAAGCATGCTGAGGTGTAAAGCTTTGACGTGAAATTGACAGTTAGGCGGATGTTTGAAATTATCTATTACCCTTTCAGGGCGCCTCTGTCTGCGTCCGTCCCTTGCCAGTAGCCTCTATCTCACTACCCCGTTGAATCCCCTGCGGTAGCTTGGCCCTTCGATAACGATCCCGCTTTCCGTCAGATTTGTACCCGATAAAAGATCACAGCCCCGGCTATTCAGCTCGAGGCACGCAGTTGTGTGCGCCTGAAAATATTTCTCTGCCAACAACAGGCTATTGCCTGCTCAATCACTGGGTCCAGCCCTGGTGAGATCACGCTTGCGCCTCTATCACTTGAAGGAGCCTCACCATGTTTGGAGACTATCTGGAAACCAGCTGCGGTTGCGTAATAGCGGGGGCAGGACCTGCGGGCATGGGGTTGCTGTTCAATGCGTTGAAAAGCGGAACGTTGCCGGATCTCGCACGGGAGGGGTTGATCATCGTCGACTCGAGCCCGACCCCCGGTGTCGGGAGTCTCGGTGATTATCAAATCACGGCCAACTCTGTGGGGGACGTCTTCCTCGACTGCCTGCGCGATCCTGCTTTGCGTGACGTATTCGGGCCGCTGGAGCACTCACCGACCTATTGGCGTATTCGGCATCAGGCCCAGAGTGCGCCGCAGTTGTCTGATATTGGTGAATTGCTGGGGGAAGCCTCCAGGCTGATACTGGATTTTATTGTCCAGCGTTATGGGGTAACGCTCTGGCACAGCACGACTGTTACCGAAGTGGTCAAGGACGGTGACGAATTTGTGGTCTGGGTCGAGAACGAGGGACGTACCCGCCGCATTCGCAGTCGAACGCTGGTGCTGAACTTCGGCGGTCATCAGAACCCTGAATACCTGCGTGAAGGACTGGCTGCTGACGGTTTGCTGCTGCCTGCGTCGGCCGCCATCATGAGCTCCGACCATTTGCTGCGCCTGAACGCCGTGCAATTGCGTGATGCATTCGCCCCGGCTCTGGCGGGCTCGGGCAGGATTACCGTGGTCGGCGGTTCCCACAGTGCTTTTTCCATGCTGGAAAATCTCGCCGATGCATTGGAGTTTGCGGGCCTCGAAGAGGTCACGCTGGTGCATCGCTCTGCCATCCGGCTGTTTTACGAAAGTCCTGAACTGGCGGTGGCCGCCGGTTATGTTTTCCATCCAGTGCGCGATGTCTGCCCGGTGTCGGGGCGGGTCAACCGTTCCAGTGGGCTGCGTTATCGGGCGCTGGACGTTGGGCGTGAAGTGTTGGCCCGCAGCCGGGTCGGTAAAACCGGTGTGCGGGCGCACACCTTTCAGATTCAGGGCGGTGCTGAAGGTGAGCGTGAGCAGGCCGCTCAAGCGCTACTGGAGTCCAGTGTTGTCGTGCAATGCACGGGCTATCAGCCACGGCTGCCAGCTTTCAGCCATATGGATGGCACCGCGATTACCTTGCGTCAGGTAAAGGGTGGTGTTGACTCGGATCTATCGGGCTGCCCACTGGATCTTTCGGGGCAGCGTCTGCACGGTCTGCATTTGTTTGGCATCGGCGCGGGACTTGCGGCAGATGAGCGTATGGGCAGCGAACCATCGTTTGATGGGCGGATTTATGGGGTCTGGCAGTTTCACAACGACGCATCAAGCGCGGTAATCGACGCGCTTATGGCCCGTCTACAACACACCGCCCCGGAAGCGGCAAACCATAACCGCAGCCTGACGCAACGGCTGGAGGAGGGGTTGCCGTTTCTATTTCCGGGGTTGCTTGGCGTGGAGGGTTGAGGTGAGGTGGCTCTTTTTCAAGACCGCAATGGCTCCTTTGAAAAAGTCTGGAATGCATTTCTGCAGGAACCGTCCCGATCTTCCTGACACCAAGCTGTCGCCCTTTGAAACGCAGACCTTGTTGGCGAGGCCTGGTTTCTGACGATGCAGGTCCGACGTCTCGCCAACAAGTTGGCTCCTACAGGTCACCCGTTTGCTATGTGACAGCGCGGAGTCAGGGGCACCGGTACGACTTCTGGAGATAAAGACCTACCACTTGTAACTCACCGAGCTGACCACGCTGCGTTCGTCGCCATAGCGGCAGGAGTTGGCGCAGTAGATGTAGCGTTCGTTGGTCAGGTTCTGCGCCCGGACGCTGACTAGCCAGTTGGCGTTCACCTCGTAGCTGACTTTGGCGTCAAACAAGGTGTAGGCCGGGATTTTACGGTCGCTGACGCTGGGCGTAGTGTGCGTGGTGCCGTTGTATCGGGCCCCGGAGCCTATGCTCACTTTGGGCAAACCGAGCGAGGCAAGACGGTAATCCAGCCACAGTGCGGCGCTGTGATAAGGCGTGCCCTCAATACGCGAGCCTTCGAGGCTCTTGTCGTTATCGGCGATGACATGCGCGTCGGTGTACGCGTAAGAGGCATTCAGCGCCAGCATCGGAGTCAGTTGTGTTTTCGCTTCAACCTCGAAGCCTTTGCTGCGTTCCTTGCCGGTTTGTTCGTCGAAATCAGAGCCGGGTATGGAAGTGATGACGTTCTTTTGCGTCAATTGATAAACCGCCGCGCTGATCATTATTTCGCGGCCAGGGGGCTGGTAGCGAATACCAACTTCATACTGCTCGCCTTCGGTAGGCTGGAAAGCTTTGCCGTCGCTGTCGGTTCCGGCCGAGGGCAGGAATGATTGGCTGTAGCTAATATAGGGCGCCAGACCGTTGTCAGCCAGATAGACGAGGCCGATACGCCCCGTCGTTTTGTTATCGCGGACCTTGGCGCGGGAGTCGTCGATATAGTTGCGAGTATTGTTTTCGGCCCAGTCCTGACGCAGCCCGAACAGCGCAACCCAGTGCTCGTCGAACTTGACCTGTTCCTGCAGATAGACGCCGAACTGCTCGCTGTGCAGATCCGAACCGCGATCATTAGCGGTGTTGACCTGCGGCAGGTTGCCGTAAACCGGGTTAGCGAGATCCAGCGCCGGTGCGGTACCGCTGAAACGATGGCTGTCGTAGGTCTTGCGATAAAGGTCAACGCCGCCCAGAAGTGTGTGCTGCCAGCGGCCGCTGTCGAAATTCCATTGCACGCTCGTGTCGCTGGTCCAGCCAGTGGAGATGTCTTCGCGAGAGTTGTAGGTTCGCGACAGGCTGGACAGATTCGGCCCGGTGATACGGCTGTTGTTGAGGGTAATGTAGTCATAGTCGGCGCGGGATTCGTAATAACGCAGTGCGTGACGCAATTGCAGGTTGTCGCTCAGCCGCCGTTCGAACAGATAACCGAAGGTTTGCAGGGTGCCGTCGTAATCATCGTAGTCGGGCTCACCCGGGAACAGGTCATACGGCACCTTGTAGCCTGGCGTGGCGCTGAACGTGGTCAGGTTGTACTGGATTGGCGGCGTCAGGGTGGTTTGCGTACGTTGATGGGTAGCGAGCAGCGTCAGTCGAGTGTCGTCGTCCATTTGCCAGGTCAACGCCGGGGCGATGTATTGCTTGTCGTCGTCAATCTCGTCGAATTGAGTGCCGCTGTCTCGCCAAAGGCCGGTCAGGCGGTAGCTGAAACGACCTTCTTCATCGAGCTTGCCGCTGTGGTCGGTTGAAACCTGCTGGCGGTTATTGTTGCCATATTCGACGTTGATTTCGTGCAACGGCTCAAGTGTCGGTCGTTTGCTGGTGGCATTGACCATGCCGCCCGGCGCGAGTTGGCCGTACAGCACCGAAGAGGCGCCTTTGAGCACTTCCACCCGCTCCAGTCCGTAAGGCTCCTGGCCGCCTTCGAACTGGGTACTTTGCATTTTCATGCCGTCGCGCAGCACACCGCCTGTGCGCGGGCCGATATCGAAACCGCGCAATCGATAGTCGTCGGCGACCCGGCTGTAACCATTGGGTTGGCTGACCAGCCCCGCGGTGTAGTTGAGCACGTCGGCCAGGCTGTCATGTTGGCGCGAGGTCAGTTCTTCGCGCGTGATGACCGAGATAGACTGCGGCGTTTCTCGCAATGGTGTATCGGTCTTGCTGGCAGTGGCGCTGTTGGTTGCCACTTTGCTGTAGGTCGGGCCCCATGCGTCCTGGCCATAACCCTGGCCGTCGACGTTGATGTCCGCCAGTTCTAATGCCTGGCTGGCGACTATCGGCTCAATGCTGAAGGTGCCGCTGGCCGTAGTGCGCAGTCGCAAAGGTAAACCTTGCAGGACCTGACTCAATGCCTGCTCTACGCTGTAACGGCCATTGAGCGCGGGTGCGCGCAAGTCGCGGGTCAGCTGCGCACTAAACGCGATACCGCGTCCACTCTGCCGGGCGATGGCTGTCAAACTGGCATCCAGAGGGCCGGCCGGCAGGGCGAAGTCAATGAGCTGTTGTTGTGCCGCAGGGCTTTGTGCCGGTGCCGCCACGCTGTGCAAGGCACTCAGGCTCAGGGCTAGCGTCAATGGCGTAAGGGTCAGGCGAAGTGTGCGTTGCATGACAGCAATTTCCCCTCTGGGATAGTCGATGTCAGCTATGTGACGCGAACGGGGTCGATATTAAGGGGCAGACGAAAATATTTTCAGCGCAGGCTCAGTTGCGTCCACCAGTTGAGGTGATGCTCGACCTTGATCGGCAGGACTTCCTGCAACGAACGCAACGCCTCATCGCTTTTGTCCAGCGGGAACACGCCGCTTACCCGCAATCCAGAGGCCTGTGGGCTGATGCGCAAGATTCCGCGTCGGTAAGGCCGCAGTGCTTCGATGACTTCGCCAAGGGGCTGATCATGCACTTCGAGGAAACCATCCTCCCAGACGCCTTCGCCTGCCTGGCGCGGATCCAGTAGGTGCACGCCGGTTTCACTCAGGAGCGCACCCTGACCGGCGGTAAGTTCCTGACGAGCCCCTGAAGGCGAAGTCAGTTGCACGCGAGACTCCTGAACCCAGACATGTGCACCTTGCTCGCGAAGAGTGACGCTGAAGCGGGTACCTAATGCGCGGATATCCCCGTAGATTGTCTGCACGATCAGCGGGCGCTGCGGGTCGGCGGCTACTCGAATGCTCAGTGCGCCTTCGCGCAGGATCAACCGTCGCTGACTCTTGGTCATCACCAGATCGGCGCGACTCTGGGCGTTGAGCACGACGCGGCTGCCGTCTTCCAGTACGAATGGACGGCGTTCAGCAAAACCGCTTTGCAGGTCATTACCCATGCCGGGTAGTAGTCCTGCGCGTTGTACCCACCAGCCGCCCAGGCCAACGCTTGCCAGTCCTAGCGCGCCGCGCAATAGATTACGTCGACTGCGGCCCGCTTTGCTCAGCGCCTGGTGCGACACCTCTGGCAGGTTGCTAAAAATCGTACCCAGTCGCTGTTCCAGCGTGTGCCAGGCAACGCGGTTTTCCTCGTTACTTATCAACCATTGTTTGAAGTGCTGCTGCTCAGTCTCGCTCATCTGTCCTGAACGTTGTCGGGCGACCCATTCAATAGCCTGTTTAATGGAGGGCGACAGGTCATTGCTGTTCATCGGGTTTCCATCGCCAGGTAACACAGGCTCAAGGCTTTGACGATGTACTGGTGAACCCGTGGCGCCGAGATGCCCAGGCGCTGTCCGATTTCGGCATAAGTCAGCTGATCCAGCTGGCTATACAGAAAAGCACTACGCCCGATCGGCGACAGGCCATCCAGAATCTGATCCAGCGCACTGAGTGCTTCCAGCGCCTGGGCCTGTTCTTCAGCAGAGGGTTCGTAAGCCAGAGGTTGCTGAGCAAGGCTTTCCAGATACGCGCGCTCCAGATCCCGACGTCGCCAGGTGGCGAAGACTAACCGTTTGGCGATAGTTGTCAGCAAGGCGCGGGGTTCGTTGATGCAGGACGGATCAGGCAGGGCGACTACCTGAGCGAAAGTTTCCGCCGCCATATCATCGGCGTCATGACGACAGCCCAGACGTGCACGCAACCGTGAAAGCAACCAGCCGTGATGGTCACCGAACAGTTGGCGCAAGACACGATTACGGCTTGTCAGTTGCTGAGCGTTTAGAGCATTGGGAGTCATGTTTTGAAGGTGCTAATGACAATTATTATCAAATGATGACGATTAGATATGCCTAATGCAACCAGCCAATGAGCGTCCGTGCCGGGTCATGTTATTGATGCATGCAAGAACATCTTCTACGCTCAACGTTTAACCGCGCTGTGAGTCCGCTGAGCGAGCCGGGTTTTCGGTGTGCAATAGCGTCACGGGAGGTCGATATCAATGCGTATTCTGATCGTTGGAGCGGGGGCCATTGGTGGTTACTTTGGTGGGCGACTACTGGAGGCGGGGCGCGACGTTTCGTTTCTGGTGCGGCCGGGTCGAGCCGATGAGTTGCAACGCGATGGACTGATTATCCGCAGCCCCCAAGGCAATATCCTGTACCCCTCGCCGCCATGCGTGCTGAGTAACATGCTCGACGGTCCTTATGACCTGATCGTCCTGAGCTGCAAAGCCTACGACCTGGACTCGGCCATGGACGCCTTTGCGTCGGCGGTAGGGCCTGACACGGCAATCCTGCCGCTGCTTAATGGTATGGCGCATCTGACCCGTCTCACGCAGCGGTTCGACAGCTCCAATGTGTTGGGCGGCCAGTGTCTGATTTCCGTGGATCGCAGCACCCTGGGCAGCATTCTGCATCTCAACGACCGGCATCAGTTGTCGTTCGGCGAACTCAATGGCGCGTCGACGCCTCGTATTCTGCGAGTTGCCGAAGCCTTGGCTGATGCGGGTTTCGAAGCGAATTTCAGTCAGCACATTGTTCAGGACATGTGGGACAAGTGGTGTTTCATTGCCACCCTCGCTGGAATCACCTGTTCCATGCGCGCGAGTCTGGGGGATGTCCTTGAGGCGCAGGGGCTGGCGCTGGTGGTGAAGCTGTTCGCCGAGTGCTGCAGCATCGCTGACGCTCAGGGCCACCCATTGCAGGAGGCTGTTCGTCAGCGTTACCTGAGCATGCTGACCGCCCCTGGATCGAAGCTGAGTGCATCGATGTTGCGCGACATGGAGCGCGGCGCATCGATAGAAGTCGAGCACGTACTGGGTGATCTATTGGTGCGCCGGGATGCTCAAGGCCTGACCTCGTCATTATCTGTACTGGGTTTTGCCTATACACATTTGAAGGCTTACGAAGTACGCCGTCTGCGTGAGCAAGCGTAGCGGTCCATGGCGAATTTTCGCCAATGAGTCATCGCCGTCAGAGAGGTGTTCCATGCCGGTCAAACACGATCTATACGCGGATCTGAAACTCACTCGGGAGCAAGTGGCCGAGCGCCGCAATGCGGATAAAAAGCTCAATCAATTGCTGGATGATTATGCGCGGATTGATAGCGAGGTCCTGGCCGCGGAGTCTGGTCCTGCTGGCGGGATTGGTGATGAAGAATTGAAAAAGCTCAAAGAAAAGAGGTTGGCGATCAAGGACTGGATTGTTCAGCGTGTTGAGGTTTCAGAATAAAAACCTGGCGGCTGTATCGTCCGGATGTGGATTAATGCCCTGCCTGGAAAGGATGCGCTAGCTGTTGGAGCGAGGCTTGCCCGCGAATGGCGCGACGCGGTAATTCAGGTACACCGCGGAATCGTTCTTCGCGGGCAAGCCTCGCTCCAACAGGAGATAAGCGGTGCTTGGTCTGGGCGGCATTCCGACGATACAGGCACCGCAAATTTCGACTAACCCAGCCCGGAAGACATGTCCACCGTCGAACCCTGCTGAGCCGTGCTGTCAGACGAAGCCGATTTCACCTCATCGACCATGCCCTTCGCTTCCTGCGCGACCTTTTCATAGCCTTCGCTGGCGGTCTGTTTGACCTTCTCCGTCAGGGTGTCGCTGGCCTGGCCCATCATCTGATTTTCCCGCTCGGTCGAAGGCAAGGCTGCTCCCAGAGCCGCGCCTAACGCAATGCCGATAGCGGCCAACGCCAGTGGCTGTTCGCGCAACATGTAAGTGAGGCCTGATTGAGCTTTGCGGCTTTGTTCACGCAGGGAATCAGTCGCGTCGTGGCTGCCTTTATTCAAGCGCTCACCCGTGGCCGAAAGTTTTTCACTGACGTCGTCTGACACCTGTCCGGCTTTTTCTTTCATGCGTTGCGCGGTTTCCCCGATTCTGGATTTGGCGCTGTCGAAGGTGTCCGTCACGCTGTGCGCCATCTCGCTGATGCGCTCGCCCAGAGGGTTGAGGCTTGAAGGGCCGGAAGATGTCGATGGGCTACGGTTTTGCCCCATCATCAACCACAACAGCCCCACCGAGGTCAGTACTGTGGGCAGCGGGTTGGTTTTCACGGTATTACCCAGGTTGCTGAAGAACTCACCGCCTGTGCCTTTGCCATAGCTCAATGCCTGGTCCAGCAATTGGCCGGGTGAGAATTTGCCCTCCAGCGCATCAACGATATTGCCGATGCTGGAGCGCTGTGCGTCGATTTCCCGTTCCAGGGTTTCCGGGCTTTTGTAGGAATCATTGTCAAATCTTTCGGGTGTGTCGAAAGTGCTGTCGATGCTCATGAGACTTTCCTCTGAATGGCGTCCTTGTCTTTTTGCAGGGAGCTGACGGTGCGCTCTGGCGTCAGGTTTGACGCGTCGAATTGCTTCTTGCCGGACTGGATCATGATGAAGCCGACCACCATGGCGATCACTCCGACGATCAAGGCGGCAAGCCATGGCTGCATGATATTGGCCAGGGCATAAACTGCCGCCAGCAGCACAATCACCAGCCCGGCCAGCATGACCACCGCGCCGCCGCCCACCGCTGCAATACCGGCTTTTGCCGCTGTGATGGACTCCCGGGCTTCAGCTTTGGCCAGTGCCAGTTCTTTACTGAGCAATGCAGGGACTTCGTGCGCCAACTGGCGAATCAGACCGAGCGCTGAGGTATCGCCTTCCGGCGGTGTGTTGGGAGGAATGCTCATGACACATCTCCCCGGGACTGGCCTTCTCTGGTTTGCGCATCTGCAGGCAAGTCGTCATCGAACAGACTCCCATCAGGCACACCTGGTACCGATGAACCCGCCGCCGCATCAGGCGTTGCGCCGCGGTCGACTATGCCGGGCCTACCGCTGTGGTAAACATCGCCCATGTGCGCATGTTTGACGGGAGGCACGTGATCAGCCTCAACAATCGGGCTGGACTCCGACTGATAATTGCTACCCAATTCGTCGTCTGGCCGTACCGGTTGTGTGCCTGTTGACCCGGTGGGTGGCTGAGCCGGACTGGAGGTCTGGGTTTCGCCCTGTGGCTGTCCTGAGTTAGATGCCTTGAGGAAGCGTGACAGACCGAAGCCTAGTGCAACGCTGCCGCTAACAAACAAGGCCGGATTATCCCGTGCCAGTTTGCCCGCCTGTTGCAGCAGTTCATCAATGCTTTTACCACGCAGATTACCGGCCAGAGTGGTCATGTTCTGGGCGAGGTCGGTGACGTAATGAGACAGCCCCAGCGTGTCACCGTCCTGCATCTGCTCGGCCGCCGTTTGTGCGCTATGGGCAAGGTTTTCGATCTGGTCGACAGCCGTGTCGCGATACTGTTCGAACTGGGCCGAGCCATGCTCTTTGGCGCTGGCAACGGCTGCCAGGGCATCTTCTTGCAGGTTGCGCAGATGGTCTTGTGGTGGATCATTGTTCTGGTCAGTGGAGCCGGCCGGATTTTGCGACGTTGTGTCCATGTTAGTCACCGTCTTTGCTATTCATGAGAATGAAGAGCGTGCTTGGCTCACTACTGACTACGGGCTTTGCATCGATCCTGTGTTCAGGGGGTTGAGTGAAGTTTTTCGGCAGGAGTTCTGGGTGGCGGACAAGTGGTCGTCAGCGGCAAATAGCCACATGCCGGGCGGCGTTGTGACCTTTGCAAGGGATGGGGGGCAAATACACCAGGCATAAAAAACGGCGTCCGAAGACGCCGTAGCCAACTCGCCCAATTCCAGGCGGGTCGCTTTGAATGCGGGGAGGTAACGATCAGGTCATTGTGGGTCTTGGTTCGGGGCAAGTTCTGCCTGAATGCGTTTGTAGATTTCTTCGCGATGCACAGAAACATTTTTCGGTGCGTTGATGCCCAGGCGTACCTGAAGGCCCTGAACGCCCAGAATCGTGACGGTAATCTCGTCACCAATGTTTATGCTTTCGCCTACTTTGCGGGTGAGTATCAACATAATCGTTTCCTTGATGGCCTCTCAGCAGGAGGCTGGCGTGTGCCTTTGCGTAGTAATAGTTGCCGAGTACATCCAAATGCGTCCATCAATATGACGTTACAGGTGTGAATTTAATTCCCTCGGTACATTTTTCTGTCATCAAGAGCGGTTACCGACCCGATGAGCGCGCCAATTCTGCCTGTTTTTGTGAGCAAAAGCCCGTATTTAGCTACGCATCTGGACACCTTTCTGTTCAATGCGTGAAGCATGTACCCGATCGGCAGCGTTTTCACGCAACAGATTACGCCTTGCTACGGCACATCCCTGATTGCCTATCAGCGTAGGCGTTACTTAAGAGATGCGCTGGACTCTTCTGAAAATATTGATCGAAATCGCGACATGACACGTAGGACGGAAGGGCGGGCCTGGTCGGATGGGTCTGATCTTGAGAGGGGATTTGCGTCATACAACATAACTGGGCTCCACGAGAAGTAAACGTGGGCTGATTGGGGTGGGAGGCGTTGCGGCTGTTCAGGCAGTAAGAGGAAGAATTTATACATCACACGCTTGATGGCCCGGTTCACTCAATTGCGTGCATTGAGTGAACCGGCTCATCAACAGTAGTGCTGGATCAGATCACCATCGACAACAGCATGATGAAGATCAAGCCGACCACCGACAGAATGGTTTCCATGACCGTCCAGGTTTTGAACGTCTCGGCCACTGTCATATTGAAATACTGCTTCACCAGCCAGAAACCGGCGTCGTTCACGTGGGAAAGAATCAACGAACCTGCACCCGTCGCCAACACCAGCAACTCACGGTTAACGCCCGGGATCAGACCAATCACCGGAGCCACGATGCCCGCACCGGTAATCGTTGCCACCGTCGCCGAACCCGTCGCAATACGAATCACTGCAGCGACCAGCCAGGCCAGCATGATCGGGTTGATCTGCGCCTGCACTGCCATGTTACCGATCAGGTCGCCCACGCCGCTGGCTACCAGCATCTGCTTGAAGCCACCGCCCGCACCTACGATCAGTACGATAGCAGCGACCGGCGTCAGGCTTTGATCCAGCAATTTCATGATTTTAGTGCGATCAAAACCACGCGCTGAACCGAAGGTGTAAAAGGCTAGCAGCAAGGCCGCGAGCAGGGCGGTGATCGGGTGGCCGATGAAGTCCATCCAGATGCGGAAGGTGTTGCCTTCGGGCAGCACCACATCAGCGAAGGTCTTGAGCAACATCAGGAACACGGGCAGCAGGATGGTGACCAGCGTGATGCCAAAACTTGGCAAGTTGGTCGCGCTCGACTCTTTGCCAATCTGCTCCATCAACTCCTGCGAAGGCGTGCCCGGTACGTATTTGGAAATCCACTTACCGTAGACAGGACCGGCGATGATTGCCGTAGGCAGCGCCACCAACAGGCCGTAGAAAATAGTTTTGCCGATATCAGCGCCGAAGATCCCGATGGCCAACAGCGGACCCGGGTGTGGCGGAACCAGACCGTGAACGGCGGACAGGCCCGCGAGCAACGGGATGCCGATCTTGACGATCGACACGCCGGTACGACGAGCAACGATGTACACCAGCGGAATCAACAGAACGAAGCCGATCTCGAAGAACAGCGGGATGCCTACCAGAAAGGCGGCAAACATCATCGCCCAATGCACGCGCTGCTTGCCGAACGAGCGGATCAGCGTCTGTGCGATCTGATCAGCGCCACCGGAGTCCGCCATCAGCTTGCCGAGCATGGTGCCCAGGCCAAGGATGATACCGACGAAGCCCAGTACACCGCCGAAGCCGTCCTGGAAGGCTTTCATGACTTTTTCCACCGGCATGCCGGACGTCAGGCCAAGGAAGCCTGCGGCAATCGTCAGTGCGACGAAAGGGTGAACCTTGAATTTGGTGATCAGCAGAATCAGGCCGATGATCGTAACCACCGCATCGACCAACAGGTACGTCTCGTGTGTCATACCGAACATGGGTGTCTCTCCGGTTATCTTTATTGTTTATGGAGCTTCGGCTAAACGCTGTCGTTCCACATTTTCAGCACATTTATGTGCAAGACAGCGCTGTCTTTCGCGCCCACGCCTTTAGCTGGCTTTCGACGCTTTCCACCAGTTCGCTGCTTGAGTGCTGATCTCGTCTATAGACGCATTACCAGCATCAACGACCAACGTACGATCTTCACCGTAAGGTGGTTCCAGCGTTGCGAACTGGCTGTCAACCAGGCTGGCTGGCATGAAGTGACCGGGGCGATGGGAGCAGCGATCAACCGCCACCTCCTTGGTCAGTTCCAGAAATACAAAGCCTAGACCAGGCACAGCGTTGCGCAGGCGTTCGCGGTAAATCAGTTTCAGAGATGAGCAAGTGAGGACGGGGTGTTCGCCATTACTCAACGCTGCGGCCATTTCTTTACCCAGCGTTTCGAGCCACCCGGCACGGTCTTCGTCGTTGAGTGGGTGGCCGTCGCTCATCTTCTTGATGTTGGCGGGGGGATGAAAGGCGTCGCCTTCGATCAGGCGGCCTCCGCTCTTGGCGGCAATCTCGGCACCGACGGCGCTCTTGCCGCAGCCCGAAACGCCCATGATCACGAGAGCGGAAATAGCAGAGTTCGCAGTTGTCACAGTAGGCCACCTTAGCTGGAGACAGCGCTGTCTTTGTCGACTTGGACATAAGTACAGCAAGAGCTGGTTCCAGTTCTTGTCATTGTTTTGAATGAATCGGTCTTCATCGGACGTTACTCGAAGTCAATAAAATGACTGAAAGCATTGGCAGGGTCCACGAGACAGCGCTACCTTAGAGCCCATCCACCGCCTTTGGCAACCCCCGATGTTTATCCCTGTGTAGTTGGCAACGAATGACACGCATTGGTTCCCGCTCGACTGGCCGTCCTACCCTGAACGAAGTTGCTCGTCAGGCGGGCGTTTCACCCATCACGGCATCCCGCGCGTTGCGGGGTGTCAGTACCGTTACGCCCGAGTCAGTAGAACGAGTCCGCGCGGCGGCGCTCGACCTGGGTTATGTCGCTAACCCGGCAGCGCGAGCGCTGGCTTCGTCCCAGAGCCAGACCGTTGTGGTGCTGGTGCCGTCACTGTCGAACCAGCTGTTCATCGAGACGCTGGAAGCGATCCAGAACGTACTGCGCACCCGTGGCCTGGATGTGGTGATCGGCAACTACCATTACTCCCCGGAAGAAGAAGAGAACTTGCTGCGCAACCATCTGGTGAATCGACCACGAGGGTTGCTGCTTACCGGTTTCGATCACACGCCGGCATTGCGCCAGCTGTTGGCTGCGAGCGGAGTCCCTTGCGTGCACATGATGGAGCTGGACACTGTGCGCGGCGCGTATTGCGTCGGGTTTTCGCAGATTCAGGCCGGTGCCGAGGCGGCGCGTCATTTACTGGGACGCGGACGCAAACGGCTGGCGTATATCGCTGCGCAACTCGATCCGCGCGTGATGCAGCGGGGTGAAGGGTTTCGTCAGGTGCTGGAAGAGCAGGGGCTTTACGATCCAGCCCTGCAAGTGATGACGCCGCAACCGTCTTCCATCGGTCTGGGAGGTGAGTTGTTCATGCAATTGATGACGCAGCATGCCGACGTGGATGGGGTGTTCTTCTGCAACGATGACCTTGCCCAGGGCGCGGCGCTTGAGGCGTTGCGTCGCGGTATCGAGATTCCCGGGCGCGTGTCGCTGGTGGGCTTCAATGATCTGCCAGGGTCGGCGCACATGGTCCCGCGGTTGACTTCTATTCGCACACCTCGTGAGGAAGTCGGGCAGCGTGCTGCTCAATTGCTGTTGGGGTTGATCGATGGTGTCGCTCAGAAACCCCAGGTAGACCTGGGGTTTGAGCTGGTCGTGCGGGAGAGCTCTTGAGCAAGAGCTCCGGGGCGGATCAGTAACCGTTGCGTTTGAGGATGGTATCCAGGCTTTCTTTGGCCGGACGACCGTAGAACTTCAGCAGTTCAGAGGTGCGATTGGTGAAGAAGCCATCGACGCCGTCATGACTGATCTGTTTGAAATCAACTTCCTCATCCACCGTGTAGGGGTGCACCACCATGCCTCTTTCGTGCGCCACGTTGTTCATCCACGGTTTGACCAGGTCCATGTAGCTCTGGTCGCCGCCGTTGGTGAGCTTCGCTGACGGACCGGTACCGATTGCGCCATGCGCCTTGGCCCAGTCGACCCAGGCAACAAATTCTTCCTGGGTTTTCGGTTTCTGCGCGCCGTAATAAGTGGCTTTGTCTTTGGCGCCGGAGTCTGCGAAGGCGACGTCGGACTCGGGTTCGATGGAGCCTTTGCCGATCCACAGCAGCAATACTTTCGGCACTTGTGGCATTTCTTTCTGCAGCAGCACCAGGCTTGGCTTCTCGAACGTTTGCAGAACAACGCGACCGGGCATGTGCGCAACGTTTACATAACCGGCGGCGGCAGCGGGGCGGCTACTGAGCCAGCCGCGTTTGGCGAGTACTTTCTTGAGGTCCGCTTCGATGCCGGGAAACTGGCTCGGCGCTTTGGTTTCGATGTACAGCCCGGGCTTGTTTTTGCCGCCTTCTGCGATATCAATCACTTCCTCCAGCGTCAGGATCTGCAGACCGGCGTAAGCCTCACGTGCGCGGTCCGGGTGAGCCTTGTTGAACCAGCTGCCGGCATCCAGTTGCTTGATCTCTTCGAGGGTAAAGGTGTTCAGCGGATCTTTGACTCGCTTGGGGAAGACTTGCGCGATGTTGGTCGTGCGCTCCAGCGTGTCATCGTGCAGGGCGATCAATACGCCATCCTTGGTGCGCTGAATATCCATTTCCAGATAGTCCGCGCCCTGATCCCGCGCCACTGTGTAGGCGGGAATGGTTTCTTCGGGGGCGTCATAGGACGCGCCGCGGTGGGCAATCACCGCAGGCCAGGGCAGGCCGATTTTCGCGCTCAGTGCCTTGCCAGGTGGCTCGGCCGAGACAGCTGGCGCTGAGGCCATCATCAAGCCTGCCAGCACGCTGCCGGTCAGAAGGCTGCTCAAGGGCGTCTTGAAGAGCAGCGTTTTTGAAATTCCTTTCAGCATGGTCTCGATAATCCTTCTTTTTGTGATCGTTGACGATGAGGTCGATCATGGTCTGCAAAACCTGATGCAGAGCTTTAGCAGCCTCTGGTTGACCCGGCAAGTGCTGCGTCGTTCTGTGACTGTTGATGTCGTTAGCGAAGCTGACGATTCCGCTTTTTCTGTAGGAGCGCACGAGCACCGCGAGGCCGCGATAGCGGTGTATCAGACAGGACGCTATCGCTGCCTCGCGGTGCTCGTGAGCTCCTACAGGGTGAGCGGGTTATATATGCGGAAGCTGTGAGGTCCAGAATCAGGCACCAGTTGATCAGCCTTTTGTTGCAGCGCAATGAAGTCGGCATCACAAACAAAAATGCCAGTCAGGTGAGCTGACTGGCATCGGGTATTGCAGTGGTTACTTACAGATCATCAAAGAACCGCTCATGCCAGTCCACCAGCGGTTGTGGCGAGTTGAGCTTCTGGCCGTAGATCACCGAGTAGGACAGCACGTTCTGCACGTACTGACGGGTTTCGTCGAACGGGATGCTTTCTACCCACACATCAAAGGCCAGGTGATTGGCACCCTTGAGCCACTGTCTTACGCGGCCGGGGCCTGCGTTATAAGCAGCGGAGGCGAGCACCCGGTTGCCATTGAACTGGGCATGGACCTGGCTCAGATAGGCTGCGCCCAGCTGGATATTTTTATCCGGGTCCAGTACCTGTTGTGGCGAAGCCAGCGGGATGCTGAATTTGCGCGCAGTTTCCTTGGCGGTAGCGGGCATCAGTTGCATCAGGCCACTGGCACCAACGCCGGAACGGGCATCGTCCATGAAGGCGCTTTCCTGTCGCGTGATCGCAAAAACCCAACTGGAATGCAGGCCGCGAACGTTGGCTTCACGAACCAGCGTATCGCGATGCGCCATCGGGAAGCGGATATCCAGATCATCCCAGTACTGCGCCTGGCTGATGGTACGAATGGCTGGGAAGTACCATTTCAGGTCGTAGGCCAGTTTAGCCTGGGCAACCATTTCATCACGGTTGAAGTGGCGGCTGACGTGGTACCACTCGCGACGACCATCGACGATCTGCCCGCGTGCATGGAACTCCAGCGCGCGGCGAACGCCCGGTGTATTGCGAACCTTATTGATCAACGCCTGGCTTAGTACCAGCGGCTTGTTGTTGATCTGATAAGCGCTTTGGGTCCGGTCGGCCGCCAGGAAACCATAGAAATCACGTTCCTTGGCCACGTCTTTGTAGAGTGCCGGAATCAGAGGACTGTGTGGTTGAGCCAGCTCCAGCGAGCGGGCTTCCCAGTAGCGCCAGCGATTGGTTTCGGCCAGGTCTTTGGGCAGGCGACGGCTGAGTTCGTAGGCATCTTCCCAGCGACCGAGGCGCAGCAACAGGCGCAAGCGCCATTCGGTGACCGTGTTGTCGCGCAGGTCCGGGTCGTATTTGGTCATGACCTCCAGAGCGCGACCGTCGTAACGGCGTGCCAGAGTGAGGCCGATCTCCTTGGCGATCTGCACTTGCTCTTCATGAGAGAAGTGCATCTTGGCGGAGTAACCATCGAGCATCTCCATGGCTTTCTGCGGATCTTGCTTGGCCAGTCGGCGCAGTCCGAGGCCAACCACGTCAGACATCGCTTCATCCACGGGGGCGAACTGTGCCGGGTTGTTGAGCATCTCCGGTTTTTTAGCAATTTCCAGCAGCAGCTTGCCCTGGGGTGCAAGGCTGTTGAGGCTGTTGACCAGTGTGGTTGCCAGCGGATAGTTACCAGCCTGGGCTGCGAGCTTGGCCCGCTGCCAGCGCTTCTGCTCCGGGAGCTGGCCGTCTGCGGCCCATTGGGCAAAGAAACCGTCACACGCAGCGGGCAAACTTTTGCCTGTCATCCAGAGCTTTTCGGCGCTGGCGTAACCCTCGGCCTTTTTGCCATGCCCCAGCAAGTACTGGCCATACAGGCAGTCGAGTTCCACGAAGTTCATCTTCGGGTCGTAATACTTGACGAAGGTTGCCCAGTCGCCTCGTTCGGCAAGCCAGCGCAACCAGCGCAACTTCATCCAGTTGGCTTGCGGCAGGTCGCCGTGCTCGGCGAGAAACTTCTCGATTTCCGGATTGCTCGCGGTCTTCAAGCGGGCAGTGAGCTCGTCGTAAGCCAGATACGGCTCCAGCGGATAATCCGCGAGTGCTGCGGCATAAGCCCGATAGGGGCCGGTATCGCCCTTGGCCAATGCGCTTTTGGCCACATCGTAATACTGACGCTGTTGATTGAGATCTGCGGCGTAGACAGTTTGAGCCGCAGTAGCAGAGAGGAGCATGCAGGAAAAAAGGCTGAACAAGCGACTGCGCATGAGACTTCCGAGCAGATGAATCGTGAAAAGTATCGCTAGCTTAGCCTTTTGCCAGCTCCGGTTGAAAGCGTTGCGGACCGAGGGTTCGCAACTGGAAACAAATGAGGACGACTCAAGGTGCGTTGTTGCGCATTCCAGACAGCGCGCTTGTCATTGAAACCCGACATATGGCTTCTATCTCAGGTAGAATGCGCCCCCGGTTTTTGGAGAAGCTCATGACCCTGCTCAAATTCAGCGATGTGTCCCTTGCGTTCGGCGCTATGCCGTTGTTGGACAAGGTATCCTGGCAGATCGCCCGTGGTGAGCGGGTGTGCATCATCGGTCGTAACGGTACTGGCAAGTCCAGCATGTTGAAGCTGGTCAAGGGCGTACAAAAGCCTGATGACGGCGCAGTCTGGCGCGCGCCGGGCCTGAAAATCGGTGAATTGCCTCAGGAATTGCCAGTAGCCGACGACCGGACAGTGTTCGACGTGGTCGCTGAAGGTCTGGACGGTGTGGGCGCCTTGCTGGCCGAGTATCACCACCTTGCGCAGAACTGCGTTACCGAGGAAGACCTGAACAAGCTGATGCATGTTCAGCAAGACCTTGAAGCCCGCGATGGCTGGCGCTTGCAGCAACTGGTCGACAGCACCCTGAGCCGCCTGCAATTGCCCGCCGACAAGACTCTTGCCGAGTTGTCCGGTGGCTGGCGTCGTCGTGTCTTGCTGGCCCAGGCGCTGGTTTCCGAACCGGATCTGTTGCTGCTCGACGAGCCAACCAACCACCTGGACATCGGTGCGATTGCCTGGCTGGAAGACGCCCTCAAGGAATTTCAGGGCGCCGTGCTGTTTATTACGCACGACCGTTCTTTCCTGCAAAACCTCGCAACGCGCATCCTCGAGCTGGACCGTGGCGGTCTGATCGACTGGAACGGCGACTACGCCAGCTTCCTGGTTCACAAGGAAGCCGTGCTGGCGGCAGAAGAAACGGCCAACGCGCTGTTCGACAAGCGGCTTGCCCAGGAAGAAGTCTGGATCCGTCAGGGCATCAAGGCCCGTCGTACCCGTAACGAAGGTCGTGTGCGTGCACTCAAGGCGTTACGCGTTGAGCGCAGCGACCGTCGCGAGCGTACCGGCAAGGCGAATATCCAGCTGGATACGGCCGACAAGTCCGGCAAACAGGTCATGGTTCTGGACAACGTCAGCTTTGCCCACCCGGGTGGCCCTATGCTGATCAAGGACTTCTCCATGGTCCTGCAGCGCGAAGACCGCATCGGTCTGCTGGGTGCCAACGGTACCGGCAAGACCACGCTGCTCAAGCTGATGCTCGACAACCTGCAGCCAACCAGCGGCTCGGTAGATGTCGGCACGCGTCTGGACGTGGCTTACTTCGACCAGTTGCGTCACCAGTTGGACCTCGAGAAAACCGTGATCGATAACGTCGCTGAAGGTCGCGATTTCATTGATATTGATGGTCAGAGTCGTCACGTACTGAGCTATCTGGGCGACTTCCTGTTCAGCCCGCAACGTGCCCGTACGCCGGTCAAGGCGTTGTCAGGTGGTGAGCGTGCGCGTCTGTTGTTGGCCAAGCTGTTCAGCAAGCCAGCCAACCTGCTGGTTCTCGACGAGCCAACCAACGACCTGGACGTGGAAACCCTGGAGTTGCTTGAAGAGGTGCTGTTGACCTTCAAGGGCACCGTACTGATGGTGAGCCACGATCGGGCATTCCTCGATAACGTGGTGACCAGCACCCTGGTTTTCGAAGGCGAAGGCAAGGTCCGCGAATACGTCGGTGGTTATCAGGACTGGTTGCGTCAGGGCGGCTCGCCAAAACTGTTGGGTGTGACTGACTCCAAGTCGGGCAAGGCTGAATTGGCCACGGCAGTGGTAGAAGCTGCGCCGGTTGAAGCCAAGGAAATGCCGGTGGCGAGCGCCAAGAAGAAACTCAGCTACAAGCTGCAGCGCGAGCTGGAAGCACTGCCTGAGCAGATCGATGAAGTCGAGTCGCAGATCGCTGCCCTAACTGCTGAAATGGCCGAGCCTGGCTTCTATCAGCGTCCTGCGGAACAAACGGCTGCGGTACTGGCGCAACTGGAAAACCGTCAGGCTGAACTGGACGGTTTGCTAGAGCGATGGGCCGAGCTGGACGCCTGATACTCAAGGCCAATAAAAAGCCCGGATCAGTGATCCGGGCTTTTTATTGTGTGGCAAGCCACTGAATTGATATGCGCTCTCCGTAGGAGCTGCCGAAGGCTGCGAAGCGTTCAACCTGACACACCGCCATCGCAGCCTTCGGCAGCTCCTACAGTCCAATGTCGATAGCGAGACAGCGTTTTGTCATGGACGGGGAGTGCGCTTACTAATCCTGTCGTTGAATCACTCCGCCTTTTTCAGGCGGACTGCGAGTACATCACAGGGTGCGCCATGCAGTACGTCGTTAGCTGTTGAGCCAAGCAACAAGGCCAGGCCATGACGGCCATGACTGCCCACGACGATCAGGTCGCATTTTTCCTTGATCGCCAACTCATGGATTTCCTGGCGAGGCTGGCCATAGACCAGATGCGCTTCACCAATGTGAGTATCTGGATACTGAGACTTCAGTGCGGCAAGCTTCTCCTTGGCTTGATCAAACTGCTGCTGCTGAAGTTGCGAGAGATCCATCGGCACGTCGCCGCCGAAAGCCATGGCCATCGGCTCGACGATATGAACCAGTGACAATTTGGCCCCGTTGCGCTCGGCAATTTCGCGACCGCGGGAAAGGACAGGGTTGCACTCGTCAGTCAGGTCAACGGCGACCAGAACGTGTTCATATTTCATGAGGAAGTCCTCCTTAAGGTTGCGATGCATTCAGTATGGCTCTTTCAGCCCGATCTGGGCAGGCCATTATTTTCATCTTTGGGTAAGCGGATAAAAAGGCAGCAAGCAATATGACGTTCTGGATAATTCTGTCAATCGTTGGCGTAATGCTTAGCCCTTTGGTCTGGCTGCGACCGTCCCGTCAGCAGGGCGGCAGAATGGCCCTACGGATGGAGGCACGGCGGATGGGGCTTGCGATGCAGTTGTCGGCTCAGGACTGGCCGCACTGGCTGGCCAAAGAGCCGCCAAGCCCCTGCGCTCAATACCATCGGCCCCGACGCGGCAGTAAACCTTCCGTTTGGGCTTACTGGCAGGCAGAGCCCGGCGTCTGGCTCAATCAGTGGCGTGAGCCTTGCGAGGACGCTGCGTTACTGGCGCACTTCAATACCCTGCCGGCGGACGTCTACAAGGTCGAAGCGGACCAGCAGATGATCACCTTGTATTGGGGCGAGAAGGGCGAAGCAGAGGTGTTGCAGCGTATTGCTGCAGTGCTGAAAGCGCTGGCATAGCGTTCACAGCATCAAATTTCAGGCATTAAAAAGCCCGATAACAACATCGGGCTCGGGTTGGCCAGGCAGGCCGGTAATTCTGTGGCGCTTTGCGGTGCAATGCCCAAAGCGGGTGACGAAAGCCTCGACGGATATGGAAAACTTCACATCGTGCTGTCGTGCGCTGAATGTAGACGCTTTGCTCTCATTTGTCGCGCTTTCTTGTATTTATTTTTATGCGTGACCCTATGTGGTGCAAAAACAGGCATTCGCAAGTGTTCACTTTTTGCCGATAAACACAGTGAATAGAGGCTGATCACGCTCGGCTTGAGGGCTCCTGGGCGTGCGATGCTTTAGGGGATGACCCGCATTTGTCGGTGATTCGTCGAATTGACAAACCGCAGGATTTGCATGAAGGTAGGCGCACCCAAATCAAACGGGCGTATGAATTGAGCGTTTGGTAGTAAGACAGTTCTTACAGATCCCGGCTACCGCATCGACGGGTGTGCCTGAAGATTTGGCGTTTCACCGACGATAACGTCGTAGCCGCGCCAGATTTCAGCGTCCGGTGTGTATTGTTCAGCTTCCATATCGTGGAGATCAGTTGATGATTTACGAAGGTAAAGCCATCACGGTTAAGGCTCTTGAGAGCGGCATCGTCGAATTGAATTTCGACCTCAAGGGTGAGTCCGTCAACAAGTTCAATCGTCTCACCCTCAACGACCTTCGTCAGGCCGTGGATACCATCAAGGCTGATGGCTCCATCAAGGGCGTGATTGTCACCAGCGGTAAGGACGTCTTCATCGTCGGTGCCGACATCACTGAGTTCGTCGACAACTTCAAGTTGCCGGATGCAGAGCTGCTGGCGGGCAATGTGGAAGCCAACCGGATTTTCAGCGATTTCGAAGACCTTGGTGTACCTACCGTGGTGGCCATCAACGGTATCGCGCTGGGTGGCGGTCTGGAAATGTGTCTCGCCGCGGACTACCGGGTAATGTCCAGCAGCGCCAAAATCGGCCTGCCTGAAGTCAAACTGGGTCTGTACCCTGGTTTTGGCGGTACCGTGCGTCTGCCACGTATCGTAGGCGCCGACAACGCTATCGAGTGGATTGCTTCCGGCAAGGAAAATCGCGCCGAAGACGCCCTGAAAGTCGGTGCAGTCGATGCTGTGGTCGCTCCTGAAAAACTTCAGGAAGCTGCGCTGGACCTGATCAAGCGCGCTATTTCCGGTGAGTTCGATTACAAGGCCAAGCGCCAGCCAAAACTGGAAAAACTCAAGCTCAACGCCATCGAGCAAATGATGGCGTTCGAAACCGCCAAGGGTTTCGTCGCCGGTCAGGCTGGCCCGAACTATCCAGCCCCGGTCGAAGCGATCAAGACGATCCAGAAAGCTGCGAACTTCGGTCGCGACAAGGCGCTGGAAATCGAAGCTGCCGGTTTTGTCAAAATGGCCAAGACCTCTGCGGCACAGAGTCTGATCGGCCTGTTCCTGAATGATCAGGAACTGAAGCGCAAAGCCAAGGTTTACGATGAAGCCGCCAGAGACGTGAAACAGGCTGCAGTGCTGGGCGCAGGCATCATGGGCGGCGGCATTGCCTATCAGTCAGCTTCCAAAGGTACGCCGATCCTGATGAAGGACATTCGTGAAGACGCCATTCAGTTGGGTCTGAACGAAGCCTCGAAACTCTTGGGCAACCGTGTTGAAAAAGGCCGTCTGACTGCTGCCAAAATGGCCGAAGCGCTCAATGCGATTCGTCCGACGCTGTCCTACGGCGATTTTGGAAACGTCGACCTGGTGGTCGAAGCCGTTGTCGAGAATCCGAAGGTCAAGCAGGCGGTATTGGCTGAAGTCGAAGCTCAAGTGGGCGAAGACACTATTCTGGCTTCCAATACCTCAACGATTTCCATCAGCTTGCTGGCGAAAGCCCTCAAGCGTCCGGAAAACTTCGTCGGCATGCACTTCTTCAACCCGGTGCACATGATGCCGCTGGTTGAAGTCATTCGTGGCGAGAAGTCCAGTGAGCTGGCAGTTGCCACCACCGTGGCCTACGCCAAGAAAATGGGCAAGAACCCGATCGTGGTCAACGATTGCCCGGGCTTCCTGGTCAACCGCGTGCTGTTCCCGTACTTCGGCGGTTTCGCCCGCCTGATCAGTGCCGGTGTGGATTTTGTGCGCATCGACAAGATCATGGAGAAATTCGGCTGGCCTATGGGCCCGGCGTACCTGATGGACGTGGTCGGCATCGACACCGGCCACCACGGTCGCGATGTCATGGCCGAAGGCTTCCCGGATCGCATGAAGGACGACCGTCGCTCTGCTATCGATGCGCTTTATGAAGCGAAGCGCCTGGGCCAGAAGAACGGCAAAGGTTTCTACGCTTATGAGACCGACAAGAAGGGCAAGCCGAAGAAAGTCACCGACTCTGCTGTGCTCGAAGTCCTCAAGCCGATCATCTACGAACAGCGTGAAGTGTCCGACGAAGACATCATTAACTGGATGATGATCCCGTTGTGTCTGGAAACCGTACGCTGCCTGGAAGACGGTATCGTCGAAACGGCCGCTGAAGCTGATATGGGCTTGATCTACGGCATCGGTTTCCCTCCGTTCCGTGGCGGTGCGTTGCGCTACATCGACTCTATTGGTGTCGCTGAATTCGTTGCCCTGGCCGATCAATATGCTGATTTGGGCGCTTTGTACCACCCGACCGCGAAGCTGCGTGAGATGGCCAAAAACGGCCAGAGCTTCTTCGGTTGAGAGCTTCGGTCAAGCGTCTTTCAGGAGTGAATGTATGAGTTTGAATCCAAGAGATGTGGTGATTGTCGACTTCGGTCGCACACCCATGGGCCGCTCCAAGGGTGGCATGCACCGCAATACCCGTGCTGAAGATATGTCCGCGCATTTGATCAGCAAGCTGCTTGAGCGCAACAACAAGGTTGATCCTGCCGAAGTTGAAGACGTGATCTGGGGCTGCGTCAACCAGACCCTGGAGCAGGGCTGGAACATCGCGCGTATGGCGTCGTTGCTGACACAGATCCCACACACGTCAGCGGCGCAGACGGTCAGTCGTCTGTGTGGTTCCTCGATGAGTGCGCTGCACACTGCCGCGCAAGCGATCATGACCGGTAACGGTGATGTGTTCGTGGTCGGCGGCGTTGAGCACATGGGGCACGTTGGCATGATGCACGGCGTTGATCCAAACCCGCACATGTCTCTGTATGCCGCCAAGGCATCGGGCATGATGGGTCTGACCGCAGAAATGCTTGGCAAAATGCATGGCATTACCCGTGAGCAGCAGGATGCCTTTGGCGTGCGTTCCCACCGATTGGCCCACAAGGCCACGCTGGAAGGCAAGTTCAAGGACGAGATCATCCCGATGCAAGGGTATGACGAGAACGGTTTCCTCAAGGTCTTCGACTATGACGAAACGATTCGCCCCGAGACAACCCTGGAAAGCCTCGCAGCCTTGAAGCCAGCCTTCAACCCGAAAGGCGGTACTGTGACGGCGGGCACATCTTCGCAAATCACCGACGGTGCTTCGTGCATGATCGTGATGTCCGCCCAACGGGCTCAGGACCTTGGTATTCAGCCATTGGCGGTGATCCGTTCCATGGCCGTGGCAGGTGTGGATCCGGCAATTATGGGTTATGGTCCTGTTCCGGCGACGCAGAAAGCCTTGAAACGCGCGGGTCTGAGCATCGCTGATATCAACGTCTTCGAGCTCAACGAAGCTTTCGCTGCACAGGCCTTGCCAGTGCTGAAAGATTTGAAAGTGCTCGACAAGATGGATGAGAAGGTTAACCTGCACGGCGGCGCGATCGCCCTGGGCCACCCGTTTGGTTGCTCGGGCGCTCGTATTTCCGGCACTTTGCTCAATGTCATGAAGCAAAATGGCGCCAATCTCGGTGTTGCAACAATGTGCATCGGTTTGGGGCAGGGTATCGCTACCGTCTTCGAACGCGTCTGACGCGTTTGTTTGATGCGAGCCGGGGCCAGGTGCCCCGGCTTTTGTATTTTTGTATAAGCCATTCCAGAAAAGTTTTTCAGTTTTTTTCGCGAGGACAGCAACATGAATTTACAGCCAGGTCTCTATCGCCATTACAAAGGCCCCGAGTACCGCGTATTCAGTGTTGCCAGGCACTCCGAAACCGAAGAAGAAGTGGTGTTTTACCAAGCGCTGTACGGCGATTTCGGGATGTGGGTGCGGCCGCTGAGCATGTTTCTCGAGTCCGTCGAGGTTGACGGCGAGCAGGTCCCGCGCTTTGCTTTGGTTCAAGTCGAACCGAGTCTCTTTTCCAGGCCGTGAGGCGAGTTCGATCACTATCCCGTGCTTGACCTCCTCTTGTAGCCACTATATATAGCGGGGCCCTGACAGGTTCCAACCGTCTTTCATTTTCAGTATTCAGGAATTTTCTGATCCATGGGCAAATCGCTGGTCATCGTGGAATCCCCGGCTAAGGCCAAGACCATCAACAAGTATTTGGGCAACCAGTACGTGGTGAAGTCGAGTATCGGCCATATCCGAGACCTGCCCACCAGCGGTTCGGCTAGCGCCAGTAAAGAACCCGTCAAACGTGGCAAGGCCGCGGTTGGCGAAGGGCCGGTGCTTACGCCTAAAGAGAAGGCGAAGAAGCAGCTGGTCGCCCGCATGGGCGTCGATCCGGATCATGGCTGGAAAGCCAAGTACGAAATCCTTCCCGGTAAAGAGAAGGTGATCGAAGAGCTGCGTCGGCTCGCCAAGGATGCTGACACCATCTATCTCGCGACGGACTTGGACCGCGAGGGGGAAGCCATTGCCTGGCACCTGCGCGAAGCCATTGGTGGGGATGACAGCCGCTACAAGCGCGTGGTGTTCAACGAGATCACCAAGAAAGCCATTCAGGAAGCGTTCTCCAAGCCGGGCGAGCTGGATATCGCCCGCGTCAACGCTCAGCAGGCACGCCGTTTCCTCGACCGGGTCGTGGGTTACATGGTGTCGCCGCTGTTGTGGCAGAAGATCGCTCGTGGCCTGTCCGCCGGTCGTGTGCAGTCGGTTGCCGTAAAGCTGGTAGTGGAGCGTGAGCGGGAAATCCGGGCGTTCAACCCTGAAGAGTATTGGGAAGTGCACGCTGACCTGGGCACTGCCAAGGGCGCCAACGTGCGTTTCGAAGTTGCCCGGGAGAACGGCGAAGCGTTCAAGCCGCTCAACGAAGCTCAAGCCATGGCGGCGCTGGAAAAGCTCAAGGCTTCCAGCTACAGCATCGCCAAGCGTGAAGACAAGCCGACCAGCAGCAAGCCTTCGGCGCCTTTCATCACCTCGACCCTGCAGCAGGCTGCCAGTAACCGCCTGGGCTTCGGCGTGAAGAAAACCATGATGATGGCCCAGCGTCTGTACGAAGCGGGTTACATCACTTACATGCGTACCGACTCGACCAACTTGTCCGCTGACGCGGTAAGCATGGCGCGCGATTACATCGAAGCCGAGTTCGGCAAGAAGTACCTGCCGGAATCGCCAAACGTCTACAGCAGCAAGGAAGGCGCACAAGAGGCTCACGAAGCGATTCGTCCTTCTGACGTGAACACGCATCCGAGCAAGCTGAGCGGCATGGAGCGCGATGCTGAGCGCCTGTATGAGCTGATCTGGCGCCAGTTCGTTGCATGCCAGATGCCTCCGGCGCAATACCTGTCGACTACTGTCAGTGTCGCGGCCGGGACCTTCGAGTTGCGTGCCAAGGGTCGTATCCTCAAGTTTGACGGTTACACCCGTGCCTTGCCGCAGATGACCAAGCCGGGCGATGACGACGTATTGCCGGACATGGCTCAGGGCGAAACCCTGAAGCTGATCAAGCTCGACCCGAGCCAGCACTTCACCAAGCCGCCTGCGCGTTACTCGGAAGCGAGCCTGGTAAAAGAGATGGAAAAACGTGGCATCGGTCGTCCGTCGACTTATGCGGCAATCATCTCGACCATTCAGGATCGTGGTTATGTAGCGCTGCACAATCGCCGTTTCTACTCCGAAAAAATGGGCGATATCGTTACCGAGCGGCTGTCCGAGAGCTTTTCCAACCTGATGGACTATGGCTTCACGGCCGGTATGGAAGAAAATCTCGATGACGTTGCCCAAGGCGAACGTGACTGGAAAAACGTGCTCGACGAGTTCTACGGTGATTTCCGCAAGAAACTCGAAGTGGCTGAAGCGCCGGACAGCGGAATGCGTTCCAACGAACCGGTGATGACTGATATTCCGTGCAAGGTGTGCGGCCGCCCGATGCAGATTCGTACTGCATCTACCGGTGTGTTCCTTGGTTGCTCGGGTTACAGCCTGCCACCGAAAGAACGTTGCAAGGCTACCGTCAACCTGACGCCGGGCGATGAAATCGCCGAAGACGACGAAGGCGAGTCCGAGTCCCGTGTCCTGCGCGGCAAGCATCGTTGCCATATCTGCAGCACGGCAATGGATGCTTACCTGCTGGATGAGAAGCGCAAGTTGCACATCTGCGGTAACAACCCGGATTGCGTTGGCTTTGAAGTGGAAGAGGGTAACTACCGGATCAAGGGTTACGAAGGTCCGAGCCTGGAGTGTGACAAGTGCGGTAGTGAGATGCAGCTCAAGACGGGCCGCTTCGGCAAGTTCTTTGGTTGTACCAATCCTGACTGCAAGAACACTCGCAAGCTGCTCAAGAGTGGCGACGCAGCTCCACCGAAGATGGATCCGGTGAAGATGCCTGAGCTCAAGTGCGACAAGGTCGACGATACGTACATTCTGCGTGACGGCGCATCCGGGTTGTTCCTTGCGGCCAGTCAGTTCCCGAAAAATCGTGAAACCCGCGCGCCGCTGGTCATGGAGATTGCACCGCACAAGGACGAGATCGATCCGAAGTATCACTTCCTGTGTGATGCACCGAAAAAAGATCCGGACGGACGCCCAACAGTGATCCGCTACAGCCGCAAGACCAAAGAGCAGTACGTTCAGACTGAAGTGGAAGGAAAGCCAACCGGCTGGAAAGCGTTCTACGACGGCAAGGCCTGGAAGGTCGAAGACAAGCGTTGATTTAACGCCTGACTGAACACAAAGCCCTCGGTATGCTGGTCGTGCCGAGGGTTTTGTTGTTTTGGCTGGGTGAAACTCCGGTAGGAGCGAACTTGTTCGCGAGCCGTTGTGGCTGATACACCGCTTCGCGAACAAGTTCGCTCCTACCGGGAAGCATTTAATTGAGCTAATTTGACAAGGCCTGGCTTCAGGTCTTGCTCATCGCTACGGAGACTGCCGCCATGGCGCACGAACTGTATACCCGCACCAATCAAAAGATTTATTTCGCCGGTCTCGCTCTGGAGTCCATGGGCAAGGCGCAGGAAGGCCGTGCCATGAACGCTCAGGCGCTGTTGCAGGCGGAGCGCGAGTCGGCGTTGTTCCATCTGTATGGCGCTTTGCTGGGTTTGTGTCACGAGATCGCCGGTTACTATCGTCTGCCGCAAGCCAATGCGCCACGTGCCGAGATGCTGCTCAATCAGGAAGTGCTGGATGCCCTGGCGATTCCGGAAATGGCCGAACTGGTCGAGTTGGCTCAACACCGGGAAACCTGGCTGGCTCAGTTGCTGGCAGCGTACAACGCCTTGTTCGAACCGCCGCGTGCGCCGAAAAAAGTGAAAGGCGATGTAACACAGCCATTGATTGTGGCGGTCAACCTCGATGAAGAGCCTGAGGTTGAGCTGACCCGCGAAGAACTGGAAAGCTGGCGCCAACAGCTCAAAGGGCTGGCGATTCGCTTCCGCGAAGGCCTCAGCGAGTGCTGAAGTGCCGTGATGGATGGCTCAATGCCTTCGGTTTTCAAGCCGGCTACTGCAAACAGCTCCGGCAGTACGGCTTGTCATAAAACGGGAACAGACCCTAGGGGCTGGGTCGACAGGCTGCTACAATGTCGGCCTTTCGTGGAGTACTGCCCTGATGCCAACATCGTTTCTTGAAATTGTGGAACTGCCTGACGGCCGTATAGAACTGCGTCGTGCCGATGATGAGGGGTCGTTGGTGACGTTGGATTTCTCCGCTGATGCCAAAGAGTTCCTGCAAGGGCAACACGTCGAAATCGCCAAGGCAATGTTGAGTGTTGGTGTACAGATGGCGGGTCGTCTTGCTGAAGGCGAGCTGGAAAAAGATACCGGCCCGCGAGTCCTTCACTGAAGCTGACTTCGCCCGTAATACCTAGCCCAGACGAATGTTGAGGCTCTGTGCATCACCCATTTTTGCCGCGCTGATCAGTTGTTGACGCAGTCCTGTACCGAGCGGATTGATCCAGCTGACAACCGTGTGGCTGCGGCCGAGGCGAAGTGCCTCGCGCGTCAGTTCAAATGCGCTTTGCGTCCCGCGTGGCTGCAGCAACAAGATCCGTTCGCGGTTGAGTCCTGCATCACGCAGCCAGCTTTGGGTAAGGCTGGACGGTGGTGCGATCAGGGTCAGCCATCGAGCGTTGGACTCTTCGCTCAGTTCACGCAGGATTGGCGCCAGTAGACTCAGGCAGTTTCCAGCGGCACCACGCAATGACAGCTCACTGAAGACTTCAGGTTCATTGTTCCATGACGGTACTGCGGCTTCTTTGAGCATGGGCGCAATAGGCTGCGCGAGGAATGCTTCAAACAGCGGAAGTTGTGATTGCGGGGCCTGGACGAACTGCATGATGTCTCCTTAGCGACGGATAACGCCGACGCTCAAACCTTCGATAACCAGTTCCTGATCCTTGAGATTCACTTCGATGGGCGCGAAGTCCGGGTTTTCGGCAATCAGCCAGACTTTGCTGCCTTCACGCTTGAATCGCTTGACCGTCACTTCGTCGCCAATGCGCGCTACCACGATCTGGCCGTTGCGTGCCTCACGGGTGGTGTGCACGGCGAGTAGATCGCCATCAAAAATGCCGACATCTTTCATGCTCATGCCTTGCACCCTTAACAGGTAATCGGCACTTGGGTGAAAAAATGCAGGGTTGATGTTGCAGGATTCTTCAATGTGTTGCTGAGCCAGTATCGGCGCACCTGCAGCGACGCGACCGATGATGGGCAAACCACTTTCTTCGGGCTTTGCTTCAAAGCCTGGGATGCGAATGCCCCGGGAAGCGCCCGGCGTCATCTCGATAGCGCCCTTGCGAGCGAGGGCTTTCAAATGTTCTTCTGCGGCGTTGGGCGATTTGAAACCCAGTTCCTGAGCGATCTCCGCACGGGTAGGCGGGTAGCCGTTGTCTTCAAGACAGCGCTTGATGAATCCCAGAATTTCAGCTTGGCGTGGCGTCAGTTTAATCATGTTGATCGCTCTGTCTTTTTATACAGTGACTGGGATTATATACAGTGCGAGCGAGTTGGCAATCGTCCTTTTCTCAGACTTGTTTTCGAGCTCCGGGGGCGGCGCGCCAGGGCGGACCAAGTGGGTGGCTACAGCCCGCGGTTTATATGGTTAAATACGCCCCTGTCGGCCCATGGAGTATCGCGGACTTGACAGATACATAATCTGAAACGTATGTTTCAAACAAGTGTTTGTCAGGCAGAGAACCATGGCCCAGTCGGAAACAGTTGAACGCATTCTTGATGCTGCCGAGCAGTTGTTCGCGGAGAAAGGCTTCGCAGAGACGTCGCTACGGTTGATTACCAGCAAGGCGTCGGTCAACCTCGCGGCGGTCAACTACCACTTCGGCTCCAAGAAGGCGCTGATTCAGGCTGTGTTCTCGCGCTTCCTCGGGCCTTTCTGTATCAGCCTTGACCGTGAGCTGGAGCGCCGTCAGGCCAGGCCTGATCAAAAGCCGACGCTGGAAGAGTTGCTGGAGATGCTTGTCGAACAAGCCCTCGTGGTGCAGCCACGCAGCAATAATGATCTGTCGATCTTCATGCGTCTGCTTGGTCTGGCGTTCAGCCAGAGCCAGGGCCACTTGCGTCGTTACCTGGAAGACATGTACGGCAAGGTTTTCCGCCGCTACATGGTGCTGGTCAACGAGGCTGCACCTCGCATACCTCCCATTGAGCTGTTCTGGCGTGTGCATTTCATGCTCGGTGCTGCGGCGTTCAGCATGTCCGGCATCAAGGCGCTACGGGCAATTGCCGAAACCGACTTCGGCGTCAACACCTCGATTGAGCAGGTCATGCGCCTGATGGTGCCGTTTCTGGCCGCTGGCATGCGTGCTGAAACCGGCGTGACCGACGCCGCAATGATTGCTGCGCAACTCAAGCCGCGCACCAAAAGCAGCTCTGCTATCCCCATTACCGCCAAGGCCTGACTGTTCGCGCATTGCGCCAGGCTCGATGATCAAGCACCATTGCCCGGACTGGATATCGGCAATGGTGTTTTTTTATGAGTTCTGGCCTGCAAGGCTCTTTAATGGTGGATGTCGCGGGCACCTGGTTGACCGCCGAGGATCGCCAGTTTCTGCGTCAGCCCGAAGTGGGCGGCCTGATCATTTTTGCCCGCAACATCGAGCACCCTCGCCAGGTTCGTGAGCTGAGTGCGGCGATTCGTGCGGTACGGCCTGATTTACTGTTGGCAGTGGACCAGGAGGGCGGGCGCGTGCAGCGCCTGCGTCAGGGTTTTGTGCGACTGCCTGCCATGCGTTCGATTGCTGACCAGCCCAATGCCGAGGCGCTGGCTGAGCACTGCGGCTGGCTGATGGCGACGGAAGTTCTGGCGGTAGGCCTGGACCTGAGTTTTGCGCCTGTGCTTGATCTGGACTACCAGCGTAGCGCTGTTGTCGGTACCCGCGCTTTCGAGGGTGACCCCGAACGAGCAGCGTTGTTGGCAGGCGCTTTCATTCGGGGCATGAATGCCGCTGGCATGGCCGCCACCGGCAAGCATTTTCCAGGGCATGGCTGGGCTGAGGCTGACTCCCACGTGGCGATACCCAACGACGAGCGCAGTCTTGAGCAGATCCGCGCCAATGATCTGGTGCCGTTTGCCCGGCTGAGCCAGCAACTGGCGGCAGTGATGCCTGCGCATGTGATTTATCCGCAGGTCGATCCCCAACCCGCTGGTTTTTCCCGGCGCTGGTTGCAGGAGATTTTGCGCGGTGAGTTGAAGTTCGACGGCGTGATTTTCAGCGATGACCTGTCCATGGCGGGTGCCCATGTGGTTGGCGATGCTGCCAGTCGTATTGAAGCCGCATTGAGCGCTGGTTGTGACATGGGGCTGGTCTGTAATGACCGAGCGGCCGCAGAACTGGCGTTGACTGCTGCACAGCGGCTCAAGGTCAAGCCGTCGCCCCGTATCGCCAGGATGCGCGGTCAGGCTTTTGCCAGCACCGAGTATCGTCAACACCCGCGCTGGCTTGCCGCGCTTGAAGCCTTGCGCACCGCGCAATTGATCGACTAAGGATTTCTCATGACTGTTTACGCGATTATCGGTGGTACCGGGCTGACTCAGCTCGAGGGCTTGAGCATTCGTCAGTCTTTGCCGGTGAATACACCCTACGGCGTTCCTTCCGGCGAGATTCAGATCGGTGATTATGCCGGTCGCGAAGTGATGTTTCTGGCGCGTCACGGCCATCCACATCGCTTCCCGCCCCATCAGGTGAATTATCGCGCCAATATCTGGGCCCTGAAGCACGCCGGTGCCGAGGCCATTCTGGCGGTCAACGCGGTGGGCGGGATTCATCCGGCCATGGGCACCGGGCATTTTTGCGTGCCTCACGACCTGATTGATTACACCAGTGGTCGTCAGCACACGTTCTTTGCTGATGATCTGGAGCAAGTGACCCACATCGACTTCAGCTATCCCTACAGTGAAGCGCTGCGCGGACGTCTGATTGCGGCGTTGGCGGCTGAGGGTTGTGAATTCAGCGAGCGGGGCGTTTATGCCTGCACACAAGGGCCGCGTCTTGAAACTGTGGCCGAGATCATCCGTCTTGAGCGCGACGGCTGCGACATCGTGGGAATGACCGGCATGCCGGAAGCTGCGCTGGCTCGTGAGCTGGAACTGGAATATGCCTGCCTGGCGCTGGTGGTCAATCCAGCGGCGGGCAAGTCGTCGGCGGTTATCACCATGGCCGAAATCGAACAGGCCTTGCATGACGGGATGGGGAAAGTGAAGGCGACACTGGCACGGGTGCTGGGTGCGGTTTGACAAGGTTTACTGTGTAGGAGCCGAGCTGGCTCGCGAAGAACGATGACTCTATATTCACGATAAACCGCAGTGTTTGAATCGCGGGCAAGCCCGGCTTCCACAAATATCGGCGATCCCTGTAGGAGCTGCCGAAGGCTGCGAAGGCGGTCTTGTCTGACACACCGCCTTCGCAGCCTTCGGCAGCTCCTACAGGGGCGTAATGCCCTTACTTCTTGTCCTTCCTGGTCTGCGCCGGCAATGGCGCAAACAGGGCGGCAATGTCTTCGCTTTGCAGCTTCCAGTCGCCCGTCACCCGGCCATCGAGCACCCCGGCTGCGAGTGCTGATTTTTCTTGCTGCAGGCGCTGGATCTTCTCTTCCACGGTGCCTCGGGCAATCATCTTGTAGACGAATACCGGTTTGTCCTGGCCAATGCGATAAGCACGGTCGGTGGCCTGATTTTCTGCTGCCGGATTCCACCATGGGTCGTAATGGATCACGGTGTCGGCTGCTGTCAGGTTAAGACCGGTGCCGCCTGCTTTCAGGCTGATCAGAAAGATCGGCAGCTTGCCCGCCTGGAACGCTTGCACGGGCGTGCGTCGGTCTCGGGTCGATCCGGTAAGCAGGGCGTATTCAATGCCGCGCTGCTTCAGTTCGGCTTCGATCAGGGTCAGCATCGAGGTGAACTGCGAAAACAGCAGGATCTTCCTGCCTTCGGCCAGCAGCTCTTCGAACATCTCCATCAGGCTTTGCAGTTTGGCGGAGTGGCCCTGACGCGGGTTGGCCGGGGCGCTGTTGACCAGACGCAAGTCGCAACACACCTGACGCAGCTTGAGCAACGCCTCAAGGATGATGATCTGACTGCGTGCTACACCTTTGCGGGTGATCTCGTCGCGGACTTTCTTGTCCATGGCCAGGCGAACAGTTTCGTATACATCGCGCTGGGCTTCGTTAAGTTCGACCCAATGGATGATCTCGGTCTTGGGCGGCAGCTCGGTGGCGACCTGTTCTTTGGTTCGACGCAGCAGGAAAGGTTTGATCCGCGCGTTCAGATGCTGCAGGCGCTCCATGTTGCCGTGCTTCTCGATGGGGTTACGGTAGTTGCTGTTGAATTCCTTGCTGCTGCCCAGCCAGCCGGGCATCAGGAAGTGAAACAGCGACCACAGTTCGCCCAGATGATTTTCCAGCGGCGTACCACTGAGGCACAGACGTTGCCGGGCATTCAGGCTGCGAGCAGCCTGAGCGGCTTTGCTGTTCGGGTTCTTGATGTATTGCGCTTCATCAAGGATCAGCGTGTGCAACTGCAGCTTCGCCAACACTTCTTCGTCACGAGGTAGCAGGGCATAAGTCGTCAGAATCAGGTCGTACTGATTCAGGTTTTCGAAGTCGGCGTGGCGATTGGCACCATACAGCGCCAGTACCCGCAATTGCGGCGTGAAGTTCTCGGCCTCGTCCAGCCAGTTGGGAATCAGGCTGGTGGGCATCACGGCCAGCGCCGGACGATCCAGGCGGCCGGCCTGTTTCTCCATGAGCAGGTGTGCCAGGGTCTGCAGGGTTTTACCCAGACCCATGTCATCGGCCAGCACGCCACCGACTTCCAGTTCACGCAACGACTGCATCCAGCTCAGGCCTTCGTGCTGGTAGGGCCGCAATGTGGCGTTAAGCCCTTCGGGTACGACGACCGGAGCGTCCTTGATATTGGCCAGCCGGTCCGCGAACTGGCGCAGACGATCGCCGCCTTGCCAGCTCAGGGGCAAGTCATCCAGCTCACCGAGGCGCGTGGCGTCGGCAGTGTTCAGCCGTAACGAGTTGCTGCCTTCTTCGCGCCAATAAAAATCGCCCAGGGTGGCCAGTACCGGTTTCAGACGCCCGTAGGGCAGGGCGATCTGCACCGGCCCACCGCCATTTTGGGTGAAGTGATTGAGCTGCACGAGCAGTTGTTCATCGTCGCCGCGCTTGGCGATCCCGGCCGCGCTCATCAATTCCGGATGACTGCGCAGCAGATTGATCAGGATCGGCAGAAGGCTCAGGCGTTCGCCGTTGACGATGATGCCCAGTTCCAGATCGAACCAGTCGCGCTCGGCCTCTTCGTCAATGACCGCGTACCAGTCGTCCACGGGCGTCACGTCGAAGGCAAAGTCGTCAGTGATAACGATTTCCCAGCCTTGTTCTTCAAGGCGCGGCAAGTCGTTGAGCACGAAGTGCAGCCAGGCCTTGTCGTTGGGCAGGTCGAACATATCACCGGCGGTGTCCGGCAGCGCTTTGCTTTGCCGCGTTGCGACCCGGAAACCCATGTCCTGCAGAACCTGGCGTTGCTGGCGTTCCAGCTCGCCCTGACGGCGGATACGCAGGGTCTCTGTTTCACGGTGTTCGATGATGTCGCTTTTCTGGTTAACCAGATCGCTGCCCAGAGAGCTGACCAGGATGCTGACGTTAGCCGTGCCGGTGGCGTAGTGTTTGTCGTAGCCGAAGGCAAGGGCGGCGCGATGCTGGATGTGCCGTTGCATGCGGCCGTTACGCGGTTCGTAGGCGCTGAACTCGACGCTGGCCAGCATCAGGCGTGGCTGCGGCTTGATGTCATCGACCAGTCGTTCGGGCAGGGCTGGCGCTTTTTCGATGCGCGGTCGCTGCACAGACGGAGTGGTGTCCAGCGCAGCCTCCAAAGCGTTGCTGTTCTGCGGTGCATGAAGATAAAACAAGGCCGCCACACAATGCTTGCAGTTCTCGCGCATCGGGCAAGTGCATTTGCATATCAGGGCATTGGCGAAGCGGTCAGGGTCTCTGAACTTGAAAGTCTGTGTATAGACTTCCGAACCTGAGCCTCGGCATGTCGTACGTGCGGAGTCAGGGTTGAGTTCCTCAAGCTGAATACGGTCTTCGTGGGCATAGTCAAACCCCCGTTCAACGGTTCTGCTGGTAAATAAATCTGTCCACGACCAAGCGAGGACCTTTTCAAGATTGGACGACACAGTTCAGGACAGCCCTACGCCGTAGCGATGCTTGAATGGAAAAAGAAGCACGTGTTGCGCTACTTGAATAATTAAAGAGGCGATACTTTCACCAGCATGGCCAGACTTCCGTGGTCCATATAGATCAATTCGCCGTTCTTGACCCGGGTGGTCTGTTTCAGGCGTTCGCTGCTGGTCAGCACACCATGGGCATCAAGCTGGTTGACCCAGAAGTCTGCCGCGATATCGGTGAAGCGTGCAATGCCTATGCTCAAGGTGCCTTCAATCGGGAAGTGTCCCCACCGTTCCTCACCGCTGCTGACGGCGACCTTTCCCGGCTCCGCACTCAGGCTCTGCTGCCAGGCGCGGTGCAGCAATACCTGATAAGTACCGCTGGCGTTGAGTTTGTCAGCCAGGTCCTTCAAGGCAACGCCGCGCTCACTCTGTGCATCAATCTTCTGTGCGTTGGCTGCCCAGTTCTCGGGTGCGACCTGACGCGTTGCAGCCGGTTCGCCTTGCTGGCGGAACAGGATCATTTCGACCTGAAAGTTGCCATCGGCAAAGGCTGCTGGCGCGATGAGCGTCAGCAGCAGGATGAGTGAGTGAAGCACACGCATGGATGAATCCTTCAAGCAGTTTTCGGGGTCAGGCGCTCGAACAGCGCTTCAATGGTGTTAAAGCGTTCTTCCGGACGCTCCATGGGCACCATGAATTTGAACAGCGTGGCACCTTCGAACTTATAGCGGTTAGGTTGGCCCTGAATCAATTTGATCAGGGTCAGTGGATCAACCGGCGTGTCGGCAGCAAATTCGATGCGCCCGCCTTGTGGGCCTGCGTCGACCTTCTTGATGCCCAGTTGCTCGGCCTGCAATTTGAGCAGGGTAATGCGCACCAGGTGCTTGGTTGGCTCGGGGAGCAAGCCGAAGCGATCGATCATTTCCACTTGAAGATCCTTGAGGCTGTCTTCGTCAGTGGCATTGGCGATGCGCTTGTAGAGAATCAGGCGGGTATGCACATCCGGCAAATAGGCTTCCGGTATCAGGGCTGGCACGCGCAGGTTGATCTCCGGTCCGCCGCCCAGTGGCTGATCAAGGTTCGGTTGTTCGCCCTTGCGGATCGATTTCACCGCACGTTCGAGCATTTCCATGTACAGCGTGAAGCCTACTGCCTGAATCTGCCCGCTCTGGCCGTCGCCCAGCAGCTCGCCCGCGCCACGGATTTCCAGGTCGTTGGTGGCCAGTACAAAACCGGCACCCAGATCCTGAGTATTGGCGATGGCCTCCAGACGCTTTTCTGCATCTGGGGTGATTTGCTTGCGTGGCGGTGTCAGCAGGTAAGCATAGGCCTGGTGGTGACTGCGTCCAACCCGGCCACGCAATTGGTGTAGTTGCGCCAGACCGAATTTATCAGCGCGCTCGATAATGATGGTGTTGGCACTTGGTACGTCGATGCCGGTTTCGATAATGGTCGAGGCGATCAGAACGTTGAAGCGCTTGTGATAGAAGTCGCTCATCACCTGTTCGAGGTCGCGTTCACGCATTTGCCCGTGACCGATACCGATACGCGCTTCCGGCACCAGTTCGGCCAGATCGGCGGCGCATTTTTCGATGGTCTTCACATCGTTGTGCAGGTAGTACACCTGACCGCCGCGCAGCAGTTCACGCAGCAAGGCTTCTTTGACCGTCGGCTTGTTCTGTTCCATGACGAAGGTGCGCACCGACAGGCGTCGGGCGGGCGGCGTGGCGATGATCGACAGATCGCGCATGCCCGACACTGCCATGTTCAGCGTGCGCGGGATCGGTGTCGCGGTCAGGGTCAGAATATCGACTTCGCTGCGCAACGCCTTTAGCTGCTCTTTCTGACGCACACCAAAACGGTGTTCTTCGTCGATGATGACCAGGCCCAGGTTCTTGATCTTCACGTCGTCCTGCAGCAGCTTGTGCGTGCCGATGACGATGTCGATCTTGCCCTCAGCCAGATCCGCGACCGCGGCACTGACTTCCTTGGCGGACTTGAAGCGACTCATCACTTCAACGCTCACCGGCCAATCGGCGAAGCGGTCGCGGAAGCTGTTGTAGTGCTGCTGGGCGAGCAGGGTGGTCGGCACCAGAATCGCCACCTGACGACCACCATGCACGGCAATGAACGCTGCGCGCATGGCCACTTCGGTCTTGCCGAAGCCCACATCGCCGCATACCAGCCTGTCCATGGGTTTTGGCGCGAGCATGTCGGCGCGTACGGCATCGATCGTGGTTTGCTGGTCCGGTGTTTCTTCAAACGGAAAGCCCGCGCTGAACGTGGCGTAGTCGGCTTTGGGGTCGGCGAACGCGTAGCCTTCCCGGGCTGCGCGGCGGGCATAGATATCCAGCAGTTCGGCCGCGACGTCGCGCACTTGTTCGGCGGCTTTGCGTTTGGCTTTCTGCCAGGTTTCCGAGCCCAGTCGGTGCAGCGGCGCCAGAGCGTCATCGCTGCCGGTGTACCGGGCGATCAGGTGCAGGTTGGCCACAGGGACGTACAGCTTGGCGTCCTCGGCGTAGGCCAGCATCAGGAACTCGGCGACCTGATTTTCCACTTCCAGCGTCGCCAGCCCCAGATAGCGACCGACGCCATGGTCGATGTGAACGACCGGAGCACCTTCACGCAGTTCGGTGAGGTTTTTGATGACGGCGTCATTATTGCCACCGTCGGTGCGTTTCTCACGACGCCGACGCTGCATCACGCGTTGCCCGAACAGCGGGCTTTCAGCGATCAGGGCGATAGCAGGTTGTTCGAGCAGCAGGCCGTCATCCAGTGGAGCGATGGTGATCGACAGGCGATCGTTGCCCTCAACAAAGTCATTCCAGCTGTCGACCGTTTTAGGTCGCAGCTTCAGACGTTCGAGCAGTTCCAGCAGCACCTCGCGGCGACCCGCTGACTCTGCGGTAAACAGGATGCGGCCGTCGAACTCTTCAATGAATTTCGACAGGGCGGCCAATGGCTGACTGGCCTTGGCTTCGATCGCCAGCTCCGGCAGCAACTGCGCCGGAAAGCGCTCACGGCCGACGCCGGTGTCGACGTCCTGCTGGCTCGCCACTACCCGAGGCCAGCTTTTCAGGCGGGCAAAGCAGTCTTCCACAGGCAGGAACAATTCAGCGGGAGGCAGGAGAGGCCGCTCGGGGTCTACGCGACGCTCCTCGTAACGGTTGCGTACGTCATTCCAGAAGTTTTCTGCGGCCTGTTCAATGCCCGGCAGGGAAAACACTTGAGTGTCCTGAGGCAGATAGTCGAACAGCGTCGAGGTCTCTTCAAAGAACAATGGCAGGTAATACTCGATACCGGCCGGTGTGATGCCGCTGCTCAGGTCCTGAAAGATCGGGCTGCGACGGAAATCCACATCAAAGCGCTCGCGGAACCGTGCCTTGAAGCGTGTCACTTCTTCCTTTTGCAACGGGAATTCACGTGCAGGCAAAAGACGAACCGACTCGACTTTATCGATGGAGCGCTGGGTTTCAGGATCAAAGGTGCGCAGCGTTTCGATTTCGTCATCGAACAGGTCGATCCGGTAAGGCAGTTTGCTGCCCATCGGGAACAGGTCGATCAGGTTGCCGCGTACCGTGAATTCGCCGTGCTCGTAAACCGTGTCGACATACCGGTAGCCGCTGGCCTCCAGGCGTGTGCGCATCGCCTCGATATCAAGCGTCTGGCCAATGTCCAGAACCAGACTGCTGCCCAGCAGGAACTTGGTCGGTGCCAAACGATGTAGGGCTGTGGTGATGGGCACTACCAGAACGCCATGCACCAGCTCCGGCAGGCGATAAAGGCTCGCAATCCGCTGGGAAATGATGTCCTGGTGCGGTGAGAACAAATCGTAGGGCAGAGTTTCCCAGTCCGGGAAATGCAACACCGGCAGGCTGGGCGCAAAGAACTTCAGCTCTTGCTCGAGTCGCTCGGCACTTTGGCTGTCGGCGGTCAAAAGCAGGGTGAAGCGCTTGGCGGCACTGGCAGCCTCGGCAATCGCCAGGCTCAGCGCGGCACCGGGAAGGTTGCCCCAGTGTTGTTTGCCTGCCGCGGCAGGGAGTAGCGGTAGACGCAGAACAGGCACGGAAGATTGAGCTCCAAGCGTTGCGACGAGGGCCGCGATTGTACCGGGGGAAGGGTGCAAATGTCAGGTCTAAGACTACGCTGTGATTCAGAAGTGCACGCCTTGGCAATTTCTGAAGTGCAGCGGAACAAAATGTAGTGCTCGCTGATCTGACTACGGCGCATTGCCCTTAAACAAAGGCGGCGGCATAATGTAGCCCCTTTTTTCAGCCCCTACATGTGGAAGGTTCCCGTGACTCAGAAGCCCGACCAGTGTCTTGGTGAATGGATTGATCGTGAAGCTCTCGCCGAGACGATGATCCCGCTTATCGGTCAGCTCTACCGCAATAATAATGTGGTGAGTTCGATCTATGGCCGCAGCCTGATCAATCGATCGGTTATCGCGATTCTCAAAGCTCACCGCTTTGCGCGTCACCGCCAGTCCGATGCAAGCGAGTTGTCCGTACACGAGACTTTCCCGCTCGTTAAGGCCATGAGCGAGCTCAAGCTGGGCTCAGCCTCGGTGGACCTCGGCAAACTGGCCGTCAAGTTCAAGACTGAAGGCAACGGCCGCACCGCCGAGCAGTTCGTTCGTGAAGAGCTGGCCGAGCTGGTGGGGCAGCAGAACGCTTCGCCACGCAAGGGCACTGATGTTGTGCTGTACGGTTTCGGCCGGATTGGTCGCCTGCTGGCGCGCATCCTGATCGAAAAAACCGGCGGCGGCGATGGCCTGCGTCTGCGTGCAATCGTCGTCCGTAAAGGCGCCGAGAACGATCTGGTCAAGCGCGCAAGCCTGCTGCGCCGCGATTCTGTGCATGGTTCCTTCGATGGCACCATCACTGTTGATGAAGCCAACAGCACCATCACTGCGAACGGCAACCTGATTCAGGTGATCTACGCCAAGAATCCGACCGAGGTGGATTACACCCAGTACGGTATCAAGGACGCACTGCTGGTAGACAACACCGGTGTATGGCGTGATGCCGATGGTCTGGGTCAGCACCTTGGGTGCCCGGGCATCGACCGCGTAGTGCTCACCGCTCCAGGCAAAGGCAAGCTGAAAAACATCGTGCACGGTATCAACCACGGTGAAATCACTGCTGACGACAAGATCGTTTCTGCGGCTTCCTGCACCACCAACGCCATCGTGCCGGTGCTCAAGGCCGTCAACGACAAGTTCGGCATCGTCAACGGTCACGTTGAAACGGTTCACTCGTACACCAACGACCAGAACCTGATCGACAACTTCCACAAGGGCGATCGCCGTGGCCGTAGCGCCGCGCTGAACATGGTAATCACTGAAACCGGTGCTGCCACTGCTGCTGCCAAGGCACTGCCTGAGCTGGCTGGCAAGCTGACCGGCAACGCGATTCGCGTACCGACGCCGAACGTTTCCATGGCGATTCTCAACCTGAACCTTGAGAAAGCGACCACCCGCGAAGAAATCAACGAGTACCTGCGCTACATGGCGCTGCACTCGGACCTGCACAAGCAAATCGACTTCGTGAACTCCCAGGAAGTGGTTTCCACTGACTTCGTCGGCTCGCGCCACGCCGGTGTAGTGGATGCTGAAGCAACCATCGCCAACGATAACCGCGTTGTTCTGTACGTCTGGTACGACAACGAATTCGGTTACAGCCACCAGGTGGTGCGCGTGATGGAAGACATGGCGGGCGTTAACCCACCAGCGTTCCCGCGTTAAGAGCAGTTACAAGCTTTAAGCGACAAGCTACAAGCAGAAACGAAAACGCCCCGACCGGGTAACTGGTCGGGGCGTTTTTTGTTGTGCGCTGTTTTTGATGTTCTGTATTGCAGAGATCAGATCTTGTAGGAGCGCGCTTGCCCGCGATAGCGTTGAATCAGGCGATAGTTTCTTGCATGAACTAACGCTATCGCGGGCAATCGCGCTCCTACTGCGGCGACTCCGGATTATCCGGCAGTCACAGCTTCAGGCGCTTGCAGCTTCTGGCCGCCTTTGCGGAACAGCACCAGTGTGGCGACCAGCCCAAGAATTGCTGCGCCTGTCAGCCAGATGCCCGGTGCAGCCTTATTGTCCAGCGCGTGAATCAGGTAGGTGCACGCTGCCGGGGTAAAGCCGCCAAAGGTCGCAGTTGCCAGGCTGTAGGCCAGGGAGAAGCCGGTCGTGCGCACTTCTACCGGCATGATCTCGGTCAGGGCAACCACCATCGCGCCGTTGTACGAGCCGTACAGGAATGACAACCAGAGCTCGACCATCAGCAGGTTACCGAAGCTCGGGTTGGCGACCAGCCAGGACAGGGCAGGGTACGCCGTCGCAATGGCCAGAACGGTTGCGGCAACCAGCAAAGGTTTGCGGCCAATACGGTCAGACAGCGCGCCCATCACCGGCAGCCAGATGAAGTTCGAAATCCCGACGAAAACCGTGACGATCAAGCTGTCGAGGTCGGACAGGTGCAGCTCGTTTTTACCGAAGGTCGGCGTATACGCAGTAATCAGGTAGAAGGACACGGTGGTCATGATCACCAGCGCCATGCCGCCGAGCACCAGGCCGAAGTTCTGGCCAATCGAGCGCACCACTTCTTTCAGCGTCGGGCGATGAGTGCGAGCTTCGAATTCCGGGGTTTCTTCCATCGAGCGGCGAATCACGAAAATCACCGGTACGATCAGGCAACCGATCAGGAACGGCACGCGCCAGCCCCATTCGCCCATCTCTTCCGGGCTCAGCCAATGGTTCAGGGCAACACCCAGCAAGCCGGCGAAGACCACGGCGGCCTGCTGACTGGCGGACTGCCAACTGACGAAGAAACCTTTACGGCCAGGGGTAGATATCTCCGCCAGATAAACCGAGACACCTCCCAGTTCCACGCCAGCAGAAAAGCCCTGTAGCAAACGACCCAGCAGCACCAGCAACGGCGCAGCGACGCCGAGGGTTGCATAACCCGGCACACAGGCAATCAGCACTGTGCCCATGGCCATCATCGCCAGGGTGACAACCAGACCTTTTTTTCGGCCGTGGCGGTCAATGTAAGCGCCAAGGAAGATCGCCCCCAGCGGACGCATGAGGAAGCCAGCGCCGAACGTTGCCAGTGAAAGCATCAGTGAGGCGAATGCGCTGTCGGCAGGGAAGAAGGTTTTGGCGATGGCGGTGGCGTAGAAGCCGTAGACCATGAAGTCAAACATTTCAAGGAAGTTGCCGCTGACAACGCGAAATATCGCCTTGCCTTTGCCGGTGTTCGAGGTCATTGAAAATTACTCGCTTGGGCTATCTGGTCAGGACCTTATGCACTTGCAACATCAGCCAGAAGGCTCTGGCCCGGTTATGTCGAAGCGACAAAGGCCCCAAAGGATCCGTTGTATTTTTATGTCCTGCTGCACCGCTCGAGGCTCCTGCCTGCACGCGCTGCACAATTGTAACGATATGTGTAAAACGCCTTAAAGACAACTCTTGATACTTTGTAAGTGCATTTGGCAGACCGTTGGCAGGGGCCGGATTGCATTACTTTTGTATGTCATTGCCGGCCCGTCGAAGGTGTTAACTCCGGTGAGATATTTCAATCACCAAGAGTTAAATCCATGACGATCAAACTGGCCGTGGCGGAGCAATTCGCCTCCCGTCCTTCTCTGCGTGAGCTGGCTACGAGCAGCCTGCGCAGTGCTTTAAGTGTGCGTTTTCCAGACCTGGCCATTGACCCTGAGGCGGTTTCGGTCGTGCCCCGGACCTCAGGCGACCCGGATATGTCACCCAAATCAATAAGGTCTTCTCTGGTGGATAGCCTTTTTGAATATTTTCAGCGCCGGGCAACACCGCAGTGGACGAACACTGGCTTTGCGCTTATGGCCGATCACGGTGCTTCATCTGAGCAGCCATTAGCTGTGGATATGGAGGAAATCAGTACCATCGTCGACCAGTCAGCATTGGCGCTGATCGGCGACTTCAAACAGTCGATTGCTGATTTCTGGAGCCGGCCCTGCGCCATCGGCGGCAGGCTTACGACTCGCTGGGCCTGGCTTTCGCAGTCGATCAGGCGAGATGTCATGGGTCGGTTGGCGGCGCTTGATGCGTCTCGTTCAGATCAGCGTGCCATGCTCCGTACCATCACTACTCTGTGTGGCAAAAACGAACAGCCGGGGGGTCAGGCGGGTATTGCGTATGTAACGCTGATTCAGGACGGTGTTTCGGAAACGCGGGGGATACCCGCGTTAGTGGCACTTGAACAGTCGACGACCGGCCCTGAGGTATTGGTTTACCGTCTTTTCGGGGAGTGTGAACGCTACACGCTGGCTGGCTGGGTGACGCGCCTGCGGCAGGACTTCATTCAGGACCCCAGGCATCAATCTCTGGAGTGGGGTTTCTACGAGCCTGATAACGATGTGTTCGAGGATCTGGGTCGTGCCATTCTGGAAAATCAGATCAGGGCCGTGCATTACTTGACTCATGCTGCCTATCTGGAAGTTGCGACGCTTGAGCGTTACCTGGATGCGTCGACAGATGTTGGGGCTTTGTTCGTCAAACAGCCAAAGGCTGATGCCGAGTCGCTTCCTGAATGGCTAAGCAAGGCAAGCGATTCGGACCGAATCTCTTACAGCCGATCCATGACCGCTTTGGCTGTATTGCAAGCCAATACGCAAGGCAGGACATTTAACGAGGGATTGCCGCCCATCGCGGAGTTTGCGTCTCAGGCCCTTGTGAGGCAGATGCTTGAGGATCATCCAGACGCCACACAGGTACCTTTGAGCGAGATAGAGCTGGTCATCGACAAAGTGACCGCTGTGGCCGCCGGGTCTGGCGGTCAGGTGTTTGCTCAGGGGGAAGTGGAAAATGTTCGCATGACACTGTCTGAGTTTGCGCTGGAGAATCTTGTCGGCTTACCTGTGGGTACGGTGACGCTACGCCGGAGCACTGATCAGCCTTTGCCGGACTGGCTGACCGTAGGTTATGCCAAGCACCTGGTTCAGGCAGTCAACGTCGGCCAGACCTACCCAGAATTGCTGCGCAGACTGCTGATTACCGATGCCAATGAAGCTGACAGGCGTCGCTTGCTGTTCTGCAATCAGTTGCGTATCCAGCTTCCGCTGAAGGCTCTGGAGCAGAAGCTCAAACGGGAAGGGGCGATAAGTGATGCCGGTTGCCGGTTGATTGCTGCCTTGCTGAACGATTTGTGGCCCATGCGCGAAGAAGACGAGCAGTCTGTAGTTCTGCGCACTTTGGGTTTCAAGGCCTGGCACACGGGGCAGGTGGACAATGTCGGCAATATGTTTGTGATTGGCCCGCTGAACATCGAGTCGGGCCCATATCTGCTCTATCAGCCCTTTCTCGCGACGCCTTTGACGCAATTCAGCAACTGGAAAGCTCTGCGTGACGCCATCGCTCAGCCCGGTGCCTTGCAACAACAGGTACTGACCTGGCTGAGTGATGCGGCACGCCCTGTTTATGCCAACGGAGGATTCGATGAGCCACATATAGTCCGCTTCGGGCTTGGCTCCGAGTTTGAGCCGCTTGAGCGGCCGCAACCGACAGTATTGAGCCGCGATGTCATGGCTGGTGATCCGCTTGAAGCGTTGTTCAAAGCCGTTGCCATGGCGCTGGTGCAGTTAGCCGATCGCGAGTCGGTTTCCAACGTCGAAAACCGCTGGGCGAACCTTAAGGAAGGAGGCTGGCTGCTGCTCGAGATGTTGCTACCCCTTGTTGGTGGCTCATTAGGCCACTCCGCGTGGCTTTTGCAATTGCTAGGCAGCGCCGACCAGCTCCTGACGCTGCCGGATGACGCCGAGCAAGGTAGGCGCTCGGCGGCGCTTGCGGATTTGCTGCTCAACGTGGCGATGATTGTCCTGCATCAGGGTGTCATATCAGCCTCAGGCCCGGTGGTTCGTAGTGGCAAGCCTGGGGTTGATGCGACGCTCAGCTCTCAAGAAATGGATGAAAACCCGATGGCTCCGCGGACGCTGGATATGTCGGCCGGTAGGGACGGGCTCGATTTCAGCTGGTCCAACCCGCTTTCTCGACTTACTGCAGCTCAGCGCTCCAGGCTGCTGACCTTTAATGTCTCACCCGAACCGCCCCTTGATGCAGTGACTCTCTCTGGTGTTTACACCGGTTTGTACGAGGGCCATGGAAAGTGGTACGCACGGGTTGATGGGAGTTTGTTTCGCGTTATCGCTGACCAGGACTGTGTGTATATCGTTCAGGACGATGACCCTGACGTTAAGGGGCCCTGGCTGACTCGGGACGGCCTGGAGTGGCGGCTGGATCTGGGGCTGCATTTACGTGGTGGCGGCCCAAAACAGAATGCCCGAAAACTCGCGCAGGCTAATGCAGCGAACGCCCGGCGTATTAACGATGGCCTGTCCGAACTTGTGAAGCGGCGTGATGCATTGCTGAAAAACATGCTGGCCTACGATCAGCAGCTAAAAACTGCGCAGGGCCCGGTGCGTCAGCTTTTTATGGATCGCTATGAAAGCGACCTGGCCGAGCTGGTCAGTGTGATGCAAGAGCGTTTCAAACTGGAGCGGGAACACCGGCCGGGGGACCGCCCTGCGGAAAAGGACGTTGCCATCCAGTTGCAGAGTCTGGCCCGGCATATCTGTTACTTCGAAGGCATGCTTTTTCAGGATCAGGCAATCATTGCCAATAATGAACTGGCGAACCTGCGCACCCTGGCCTCTGGCGAAGCAGTGGTGCCCGAGAATGCTGAAGCTTACTTTGATCTGTTCCGCAAGTTGACGATCGCCCAGACAAAAGGGCTGCACTGGTCACAGATGCGTGAGGCCGTTTGGGTTCAACTGCGTGACGTTCCAAAAGTGGGGCAGGAATATTGGCGCAATGAAGTCACAGAGGCATACGGCAACAATCAGCCTTCGAATCTGGACTGGAAAGCCGTTCATATGTTTTCGACGCTTGAGCTGGTGTTCAGTCGTCCAGAAAGCATGTTTAGTGATGACCTGAAGCAACTGAGGACTCTGCGCAACGACCAGAATCTGCATGCGGCGATTGCATCCCACCTCGAGCTGGACAGGCCCAATACGTATTCACTGGCTGAAAGCATCAGTGTTCTGGAAAGTGCGCTCAAAGAGTACGGTCGAGCCAGTGACATCAGTACCTACATTCATGCTTTGGAGTTCTCGGGCAGGAGAGGTCAATACCTTGAGCAGTTCATTGCCCAGATCGGTGCCTTTCAAGATGTCGCCCTGCAACGGCTCACGCTGTTGATCAAGGAAAATACCGAAGCATCAGATACGTTTCCTGAACAGAGGCCCAGGGTTGCGAGGCCTGGCAAGCGGGTGATCAAAACCCGCGGCCACCGGACCTTCATCGGCAACATTCGCCAGAGCGCCGTCGAGTCTGAGGGCGATGTGGTGGATGTCTCCGATGCGCTGACCAGTAAAGTGATCAACACATGGCATCAGCACGCTGACGGTGAGTGGGTTGAGGTCATGACGCCTGAGTCCGCCGCTAAGCCAGTCATCCCCCGCGCCATGCCAGCAGAGCTGCAGCGGCAGGCTCGGGAACACCTGGCAAGAGTGGAGGGCAGTATCAACAGTGCATGGAGGCAATCAAAACGGGCGAGTGAGCCTGAGGACATGGAAGATATTCTCGTTCAAAGGGCTGAAAAGCTGATCGTGCTGATCGACCAGATGAAGCCCTTCAGTAAAGAGGCATCTGCTTCAGGTTTTGCAAAAGAGATGCAGGATCTGGCAGCGGCGGCCGCCCGCTTGAAAGATCAGGGGCGCTTGATTCGTATTGCAATGATCAAGGCACAGCCACCCACAGCTGCGCGTATCAGTTATCTGCATCAACAGCGGGAAATTGATATTTCCAGTTTTGGCAGTCGAAAAAATATGTCTGGAGCCCGGCGTGATGATTTCCTTCAGGAGTTTGCCATTCGCGACAAAGACCATCAGATACTCTGGTGGGCGCATTTTCACTACGCTACCGAAAGTGCCAGCGCTGAAGCATTCACCGCGGCGCATCTGAAATTACCGGAGCAGCGGCTGCTGGGCTACAAGGCACTGGTCAAGGCGGCAAAAGCCAATCAGGAGGTGGTCAGCATTTACCGCAGTTCGATAGGCAAGGAGATCGCTCAGCGTCTGTTTCTGGTGCTGACCCCTTGAGTGGGGTCGATCGCAGCGTGGCTTGAAAGCTGCGTTGGCTTTTTTTGTGATTTGCGACGGCAAGCGCTTTATCATTTGCAGCCTTGGGGTGTTCGAATGTTTGCCGTCTGCACAACGTAGAGCGTCGCGGGAAAAGCCAGAGCGTCATTTTGTCGCAGACAAAAGTGGCTTGCGGCGCTACCAACGGTTAATGTTCCACGCTTCGGCGGCGGTTTAAACTGCGCGCCAGATTCTGATCCTTCATGTCGCTGGCCGCGACGTGATTTAGCCAGAGATGCCAGAGTGGCACCTCGGCCTGTTCTAAGGAGTACGCATGGCTGTCTACAACTACGACGTAGTAGTACTGGGTTCCGGCCCTGCCGGAGAAGGCGCGGCAATGAACGCCGCCAAGGCAGGGCGCAAAGTAGCGATGGTCGACAGCCGTCGGCAGGTCGGCGGTAACTGCACACACTTGGGCACCATCCCGTCCAAGGCATTGCGTCATTCGGTCAAGCAAATCATTCACTTCAACACTAACCCTATGTTCCGGGCCATTGGCGAGCCACGCTGGTTTTCGTTCCCGGACGTGTTGAAAAACGCCGAAATGGTTATTTCCAAGCAGGTTTCTTCGCGCACTGGCTATTACGCCCGCAATCGCGTCGATGTGTTTTTCGGTACTGGCAGCTTTGCTGACGAGAACAGCATCGATGTGGTGTGCGGCAACGGCGTCGTAGAGAAACTGGTCGCCAACCAGATCATTATTGCCACCGGATCGCGTCCTTATCGCCCTGCGGATATCGACTTTTCCCACAAGCGTATCTACGACAGCGACACCATCCTCAGCCTCGGTCACACCCCGCGTAAGCTGATCATTTATGGCGCTGGCGTTATCGGTTGTGAGTACGCTTCGATCTTCAGTGGTCTGGGCGTCATGGTCGAGCTGGTGGATAACCGCGATCAGCTACTGAGCTTTCTGGATTCGGAAATTTCTCAGGCGTTGAGTTATCACTTCAGCAATAACAACGTGATGGTTCGCCATAACGAAGAGTACGAAAAGGTCGAAGGTCTGGATAACGGTGTGATCCTGCACCTCAAGTCCGGCAAGAAGATCAAGGCAGACGCCTTGCTGTGGTGTAACGGTCGTACCGGCAACACTGACAAGCTGGGGCTGGAGAATGTTGGTATCAAGGCTAACGGCCGCGGCCAGATTGAAGTCGACGAAAGCTACCGTACCAACGTGCCGAATATTTACGGCGCGGGCGATGTGATTGGCTGGCCGAGCCTGGCCAGTGCCGCTTACGATCAGGGGCGTTCAGCTGCAGGCGTGGTTGTCGATAACGGCAGCTGGCGCTACGTCAACGACGTGCCAACCGGCATCTACACGATTCCGGAAATCAGCTCGATCGGCAAAAACGAACACGAGCTCACGCAGGCGAAAGTGCCTTACGAAGTAGGCAAGGCATTCTTCAAGGGCATGGCGCGGGCGCAGATTTCCGGCGAACGTGTGGGCATGCTGAAGATCCTGTTCCATCGTGAAACTCTGGAAGTGCTGGGTGTGCATTGCTTCGGCGACCAGGCATCAGAAATTGTGCACATCGGGCAGGCGATCATGAACCAGCCGGGTGAAGCCAATACCCTGAAGTATTTCGTCAACACAACGTTCAACTACCCGACCATGGCTGAAGCTTATCGGGTAGCTGCTTACGATGGCCTGAACCGGCTTTTTTAAGCGACTCCGGCCGGTGGCCTGAGCCGGCCGGGGAGACCGATTTCAGCGATTCTCGAGGGTGGCGCTGGCCAAACCGGGAAAGTCTGTAATCAGGCTGTCCACGCCGAAGTCGGCGAGCCTGCGCATCAGTGCGGGTTCGTTGACCGTCCACACCGACACATGCAAACCCTGACGCTGAGCTTTTTGCTGGCGCTCAGGGGTGCAGAGTGTCCAGTTCAATGCCAGGTACTCGCAGCCATAGCTTTGCGCGACTTTCAAAGGGTCGAGCCATGCGTATTCGGCGACAAGACCGCGCGATATGTCCGGCGTCAGTTCCAGTGCCGCTTTAAGCACTTCCCGAGAGCTTGAGGTGATGGTGATCTTGTCCAGCAGGCCATGGCGCTGAGCCATTTCACGAATGGCCAGTACGGTTGATGCGGCGCGGGTGCGGGATGCGCTTTTGACTTCCAGCTGCCAGTGCGCGAAATCGCACTTTTCGAACAGCTCTTCAAGGCGTGGGATCGGGCAGGGATTGATCCAGCCGGGGCCGCCTTTGCGTGCGTCATACGTCACCAGATCGGCGGCGCTGTGTTCGATGACTTTGCCGCGCCTGTCGGTGGTGCGTTTCAGGGTCGGGTCGTGAATCACCATCAATTCCCCGTCACTGGACAGGTGCAGGTCCAGTTCACAGCGCCGTACGCCGTGCTTGAGGCATTCCTGAAAGCTGGTCAGGGTGTTTTCCGGTGCTTCGCCTTTGGCGCCGCGATGGCCATAAATAAGGGTCACGTTTACTCCTGGTGGCCTTCAAGGCGTTGGTCTTGGTTTGATAGTCAGTTATGTACTGTTATCGAAATGCATCCTCTGGATGAAATACATTCCCTGTAGGAGCTGCCGAAGGCTGCGAAGCATTTAGTCTGACGCACCGCCATCGCAGCCTTCGGCAGCTCCTACAGGTGCAGCGTCTGCTTGGCCTGCTTTTGTTTACTCAGGCTTTTCCTGCTCCAGCGCCTGACGCCGCAGCGCAGCTTGTCGTTGCAAAATGTATCTGGCCAACAGCTGTCGTTGAGAGTCCGGCAGGTCGATGAACTCGGTGCCGATCTCGAATTGGCCGTCCAGCAGAATGTCGCAATGGGTCACTTTGGCGTGGAGCATCAATGCTGACGCTTGCGGCATCAAGACCATTTTTATCGATAGCTGGGCATCGACGGCGAAGCTTGTAGCGCTGTGAAATTGCACGCCACCTTCGGAAATAGTCACGGGTTGCGGGGCGCCCAGCTTGCCCAGAGTGGTTTGCGCCACCACCCGGCCAAGCAGTTCAATGCGCTTGCCAAACGATTGCATCAGGCTGTTCACCACCCGGTCGCGGTCGTCCAGCTGGCGTAGAAGATGCTGGGATTCGAACTCGGCTATGTGCAACTCGCTGAGCAACTCGAAGAGGGCCGAGGTCTCGCGCATGGCCTGGTGCCCAGTCTCGTCGGTACTGGACAGCAGGTTAATTTCAAGTGCGACGCTGTCCTCGATACGGTAGTATTCGCGGCGTTCTTCTTCATCTAATGTCGACATGGCGAACCCATGGTAGCGGCGATGGTCATAGTGGTTGCTCGCAGTGCTCAGAGTGACTTCGAGTGTAAAGCTGCCTGCTCAGGCCCGCCACAAGGACGTTCCCATTCCTCCGAACAAGTCCCTAAATGTTCAGACCTCTTTTTGTATTCATAGGCACGCGTTACACCCGTGCAAAACGCCGCAATCATTTCGTCTCCTTCATTTCCCTGACTTCCATGATCGGTCTCGCCCTGGGCGTAGTGGTGATGATAGTCGTGTTATCGGTCATGAATGGTTTCGATCATGAAATGCGTACTCGCGTACTCGGCATGGTCCCGCACGCCACCATCGAAGCCGGTGAGCCGATCGGCAACTGGCAGGGTCTGGCTGACAAGGTCAGGCAAAACCCGCAGGTGCTGGCTGTTGCCCCGTTTACCCAGATGCAGGGCTTGTTGACCAATAACGGCAACGTGCAAAAGGTCCTGCTTAATGGCATCGACCCGGCGCAAGAGCGGAAAGTTTCGATCATCGATAACTTCATGAAGCAGGGGAAGCTGGATGATCTGGCTGCCGGTGACTTCGGCATCGTGATCGGCGACAAAGCTGCCACCAAGCTCGGTGTTGGGGTTGGCGACAAGGTGACGTTCGTAGCCCCTGAAGTGACGGTGACGCCTGCCGGTATGTTCCCGCGCATGAAGCGTTTTACCGTGACAGGTATTTTTCATGTTGGAGCCGGTGAGCTGGATGGCTACCTCGGCCTGACCAAAATTGATGACCTGGGCCGCCTGCATCGCTGGAAAGCCAACGAAGTGCAAGGGCTGCGCCTGAAATTCGAAGACCTGTTCGAAGCGCCTCGCACCTCTTATCAAATCGCCCAGACCCTCGGCGAACACAACTACTATTCCCGTGACTGGACCCGCACCCACGGTAACCTGTATCAGGCGATCCGCATGGAAAAAGCCATGATCGGGCTGCTGCTGTTGCTGATCGTGGCTGTTGCGGCGTTCAACATCATTTCCACGCTGGTAATGGTGGTCAACGACAAGAAGGGCGACATCGCGATCCTGCGTACCCTGGGCTCTACGCCCGGGCAGATCATGGCGATTTTCATGGTCCAGGGCACAGTGATCGGTGTGGTCGGCACGTTCATCGGCGCTGTAGTGGGCATTATTGCTGCGCTCAACGTCAGTGCTGCTATTTCCCTGCTGGAAGGCCTGATCGGCCACAAGTTTCTCAATGCCGATGTGTACTTCATCGACTACTTGCCATCGCAACTGATGGCTGAAGATGTGTTGATGGTCTGCGGCGCGGCATTGGTCCTGAGTTTCCTCGCCACCTTGTATCCGGCCTGGCGCGCAGCGCGCACCCAACCGGCGGAGGCGTTACGTTATGAGTGAGTCGGGCATGAGTGATAAAGCAGTATTGAGTTGCCGCAACCTGGGCAAATCCTATGAGGAAGGCCCTGAGTCGGTAGTGGTTCTGTCGGGTTTGCAACTGGAGTTGTTCCCGGGCGAGCGCGTGGCGATTGTCGGCAGTTCAGGCTCTGGCAAAAGTACCTTGCTCAACTTGCTGGGCGGTCTGGACACACCTTCCGAGGGCAGTGTCTGGCTGGCTGGCGAAGAGCTTTCGGCTTTGGGTGAAAAGGCCCGTGGCCTGCTGCGTAATCGCGCACTGGGCTTCGTTTATCAGTTCCACCATTTGTTGCCGGAATTCACTGCGCTGGAAAACGTCTGCATGCCGCTGCTGATCGGCAAGACGGCGATTCCGGAGGCGCGTCAGCGTGCAACCGCGCTGCTGGAGCGGGTAGGGCTGGGGCATCGTCTGGCGCACAAACCTTCCGAGTTGTCCGGCGGCGAGCGTCAGCGAGTAGCGATCGCCAGGGCGTTGGTCAATCAGCCAGGGCTGGTGATGCTTGATGAGCCTACGGGTAACCTCGATCACCACACTGCACAAGGTATTCAGGACCTGATGCTGGAGCTGAGCACTTCGTCGCGCACTGCGTTTCTGGTGGTGACTCACGACATGAATCTGGCCAGACAGATGGATCGTGTATGGCGCCTGGAAGGCGGTCGTCTGGTAGAAGCCTGACCTCTCCAGCCCGGCGCAATTGATCGCGCCGGGATTTGATTTTTTGCGACAATTTTTCCCACGGTGCACTGCGAATGTTTCGACCGTTATCAATATTTATTGGCGCGCGCTACACACGTGCCAAGCGCCGCAACCACTTCATCTCGTTCATTTCCATGACTTCGATGATCGGGTTGGCGCTGGGCGTGCTCGCGATGATTGTGGTGCTGTCCGTGATGAATGGTTTTCAGCGGGAAATGAGCTCGCGCATTCTCGGCATGGTGCCCCATGCAGTGATCGCGGGCGTCAAGCCGCTGGACGACTGGAAGCCTGTTGCGAACGCTTCGTTGAAGAATCCGGAAGTCACGGCCGCTGTGCCATTCACCGAAATGGACGGCATGCTCTCTTACAAGGGCGCGATGCAGCCGATTCAGATCAGTGGCGTTGATCCCGCGTTGGAGCACGAGGTGTCGATCGTCACCAAACACATCGTGCAGGGCAAGCTTGAAGACCTAAAAGCGGGCGAGTTTGGTGTCGTGCTGGGCGAGTTGAGCGCCCGTCGCTTCCGTCTGAACGTCGGCGACAAACTGACATTGATCGTGCCTGAAGTCAGCAGCGCGCCGGGCGGTATCACGCCACGCCTGCAACGCCTGACGGTGGTCGGCATTTTCAAGGTTGGCGCCGAGCTTGACGGCTCCATGGCTTTGATCAACGTCGCAGACGCCGCGCAGATAAACCGCTGGCAGCCTGATCAGGTGCAGGGTGTGCGTCTGGCTCTAAAGGATCTGTACAAGGCGCCTGAAGTCTCGAAAACAATTGCCGGAGGCCTCGGAGCAGATTATCGCGCCGATGATTGGACTCACACCCAGGGCAGCCTGTTCAGCGCGATGAAGATGGAGAAGACCATGATCGGCCTGCTGTTGCTGATGATCGTCGCCGTCGCTGCGTTCAATATCATTGCTACGCTGATCATGGTGGTGAACGACAAGGGCGCGGACATTGCAATCCTGCGCACCATCGGCGCGACACCGCGACAGATCATGACCATCTTCATGGTTCAGGGAACGGTCATCGGTATCGTCGGGACGATCATTGGTGGCGTGCTGGGGATTATTGCCGCGATCAACGTCAGCAGTCTTGTGGGCTGGATAGAGCGGGTCAGTGGACAGCACATCTTCAGCTCTGACGTGTACTTCATCAGCAATCTGCCTTCCGAGTTGCAAGCGGGCGATGTGGTGCTGATTTGCAGCGCGGGCTTTATCCTGAGCTTCCTGGCCACGCTTTACCCGGCCTGGCGCGCGGCGCAGATTCAGCCTGCGCATGCATTGCGGTATGAGTGATTGATGGCTCGGGCCTGACTCGATTCTGTTCGTCAGGCCCGGTCACTCACTTCATTGACTTCAGCCTTTGTTCGTCGACACTCTGGAGAACACCATGCCCTCTATTGCCCGCTTCACACTGGTTGCTGCACTGCTGACACTCAGTCAGCCATTGCTTGCTTCGCCAGCTCCCGCCCTTACGTTCGGACATGCTGCGCCTGCCGCCCAGGCTTCGCGCACCATTGAACTGGTATTGGGGGATATGTATTTCGACCCCAAGGCGGTGCAGGTCAAGGCCGGTGAGACGGTGCGCTTCGTGCTGATCAACAAAGGCCAGTTGCTGCATGAGTTCAACCTGGGCGATGCGGCGATGCACGCCAGTCATCAGCAGGAAATGATCAAAATGCAGCAAAGCGGCATGCTGACGCCTACGGGTATGGCTCATCACGACATGGGCCATGGCTCCATGGAAATGAAGCACGATGATCCGAACAGCGTGCTGGTTGAACCGGGCAAAACCACCGAGCTGACGTGGACCTTTGCCAAGGCCAGCAATCTTGAGTTCGCCTGCAATCTGCCTGGGCATTATCAGGCCGGTATGGTCGGCAAGCTGACAATTACCGACTAGTCGCTGAAAGCTCGGCGCAAACCCTATAAACTGGCGCTTATTCCGTCAGCTTTATGTGATTCAGGTACTTTCATGCACCCCGCAGCCGAACACTCGCCGCTAGGCAAGTCCAGCGAATATATCGCCACTTACACGCCGTCTCTGTTGTTCCCGATCCCGCGTGCCGCCAAATGGGCCGAGCTGGGTCTGACCGCCGAGACGTTGCCGTATCAGGGCGTCGACTTCTGGAATTGCTACGAGCTTTCCTGGCTGCTGCCCTCCGGCAAGCCGGTGGTGGCCATCGCCGAGTTCAGCATTCCGGCTGATTCGCCGAATATCATCGAGTCGAAGTCGTTCAAGTTGTACCTCAATTCGCTCAATCAAACGCCCTTTGCTGATCGTGCAGAGCTGACTGCAACGCTGGTCAAGGATTTGTCTGCCGCAGCGGGTAAGCCGGTAGGCGTGCGTATCCGCAGTCTGGCGGACATTGAGGGGGAAGGCGTGGCGACGATGCCGGGGCTTTGCATCGATGAGCTTGATGTGAGCATCAATAGCTACGACCGACCTCAGCCAGAGCTGCTGCGTTGTGATGATTCCCGTATTGTCGAGCAAAGCCTGCACAGTCATTTGCTCAAATCCAATTGCCCGGTGACCAGTCAGCCGGATTGGGGCAGCGTAGCGGTGGAGTATCGCGGCGCCGAGCTGGATCCTGCGAGCCTGTTGGCTTACATCGTCAGCTTCCGCCAGCATTCGGATTTTCATGAGCAGTGTGTCGAGCGGATATTTCTCGACCTGCAGCGTTTGCTCAACCCGGAGAAGTTGACCGTCTATGCGCGTTATGTGCGGCGTGGTGGTCTGGATATCAATCCGTACCGCAGCACTGAGTCGATCAGCCCGGATAATCGCCGACTGGCCAGGCAGTAAGCACAAAAAGCCCGTCTTCGACGTAATGCTGTTCACTTAAGCATTTGAGTCCAAGCCGGGCTTTATAGAGAATCCGATGTCAGACCCCTGGCATCGGA
>NZ_JAWHNU010000030.1:0-33105 GCF_032582135.1 Pseudomonas syringae group sp. J309-1
GAATCGTCCAACTCATTGATTATCAAGGAGTTTTTCGTTCTGTCTGCGCCAGAAGAGGTGCGAATTATAGAGAGATTCGAGAGGCCGTCAACCCCTAATTCACGCTTTTGTTGGAACTTTTGCCTTCGCACCCATTACACGCGGGATTCGCCTCGCAATCATTGGGATCCTGAGACTCAGCAACAGCACACCGATCACCGCATATAAAGACCACTCCTTCAGATCCGCTCTGACAATCCAGAACATATGCAGCAGGCCCAACCCCAAAATTACATAGATAAGCCGATGAAGCTTTTTCCAGCGACTCCCTAGCCGCCTCTGACTGTAGCGATTGGAGGTCACGGCCAAGGCCAGCAGGCATACAAAGGCAAGGCTGCCGACAATAATGTACGGACGCTTCACCAGCTCCACACCCAACTGTGACCAGTCCAGTCCCAATATGAAAACGGCGTACGCGCTCATGTGCATGAATACGTAAGCAAAGCACCAAAGCCCCAACTGGCGCCTGACAACAATCCAGCCTGCCCACCCCGTCAGTTTTTGCAGTGGCGTCATTGCCAGCGTAATCAGTAGCAGTATCAGAGTGCCCAGGCCGAGCCTGTCGACAAGCACCTTCCCGGGATCAGGCCCTAACGCAAAGATCCAGGCCTGATAAAGCCAGAGCACCGGTGCAACACAAGCAGCCAAAAAAACGCCGAAGCGCCAGAACGGGTAACGCATCAATAATTCTTCCGCAGATCCAGGCCTGTATATAAGGAGGCAACCTCCTCCCCGTACCCATTGAACATTTCGGTCTGTCGCACATTCGGACTGAACAAGCCGCTCGGCAACCTGCGCTCATGTGCCTGCGTCCAACGAGGATGGTCGACAGTCGGGTTCACGTTGGCATAAAAGCCATATTCGTTAGCCGCGATACTTTGCCAGGTCGTCTTGGGCTGCTCACTGACCAGACTGATTCTCACAATGGACTTCACGCTTTTAAAACCGTACTTCCATGGCACGACCAAACGCAGCGGCGCACCGTTCTGGTTAGGCAGCTCACGCCCATACATGCCAACTGCAAGAATCGCCAGAGGATTCATTGCTTCGTCCAGCCTCAGCCCTTCAACATAAGGCCAGTCGATCAATGCAAAACCTGAACGTTGCCCCGGCATGGTCTTTGGGTCCTGCAGCGTTTCAAAACGGATGTACTTCGCCTTGGCAGTAGGTTCGACCTGTTTGAGCAAAGCAGAGATTGGAAAACCAATCCAGGGAATGACCATCGACCAGGCTTCTACGCAACGCAGCCGATAAATGCGCTCTTCCAACTGATAGGGCTTCATGAAGTCTTCGAGCGCGTAACGACCCGGCTTGGCGACTTCGCCATCGATGACGACGGTCCACGGCTCGGTTTTCAGCGACCCGGCATTCTGCGCAGGATCTCCCTTGTCGGTGCCAAACTCATAGAAGTTGTTGTAGTGCGTCGCGTCCTTGAAAGGGGTAATCGCTTCCCCCTTTACGTTGACCGCCTGCCACTTGGTGTCGGGAAGCTTCTCGGCAAACCAGCCAGGCGCCTTGCCAGGCTCAACATCCGGGTAAAGAGAAGGATCGGCAGCACTCGCCCAACGCGGCATGGCACTGACAGCCAACCCGGTAAGCGAAGCCCCCAGGAGGGCACGACGAGAGAGGTAAATAGATTCAGGGGTAACGTCCGACTCTTTGCAAGCGGACGCTGTTGGAATTTTGATTAGCATGATGACTCCACAATCCAGAGGAACTAATGCACCAATAGACTGTGGAGTATGGGGGAAATTACATCATTCGCCCGTTTTGTGACGACGCAGACGTAACAAATACTGAATCGGGCCGGATGCCGCATAAGCGAGGAAAATCAGTAGCAAGATGCGCGGTGGGTCGCTGAACACGACAGCGAAGACCAGCACAACTGCCAAAATCGCGACAAACGGCACGCGCCCTTTCAGGTCCAGCTCTTTAAAGCTGTTGTACTTGATGTTGCTGACCATCAGCATGCCCGCTGCGGCAACCAACAAGGCCACCAGAAATGACAGCTTGGAGCCTTGAATGCCGTAATCGCTGAACGCCCAGACCGTACCGGCAACAACGCCCGCCGCAGCAGGACTCGCCAGACCGATGAAATAGCGTTTGTCAGCCTTGCCAACCATGGTATTGAAACGCGCCAGACGCAACGCTGCACCTGCCACATAGATGAAGGCGACCATCCAGCCGACCTTGCCCATGTCCCCCAATGCCCAGCCAAACGCCAGGAGCGCCGGTGCGACACCGAATGCGACCATGTCGGACAGAGAGTCGTACTCCGCGCCGAACGCACTCTGGGTATTGGTCATGCGTGCCACGCGGCCATCTAGACCGTCGAGCACCATGGCGACGAAAATGGCGATTGCGGCAAAAGCAAAATACTTGCTCGCCCCGGCGCTGTCCCCAGCAGCCAGAGCGCTCTGTGCGCTCATGGAACTGATGATGGAATAAAAGCCGGCGAACAGGTTCGCAGTGGTGAACAGATTGGGCAGCAGATAGATACCGCGATGCCGGACCTTACGGCCTTCGTCGTCATGCCCTTCTTCAATATGCTCATCGATCGGTAGCAGACTTTCGGCGTCAGAGGCCTTGTTTGGCTCTTCAGGACGTTCGCTCATAGACTTTACCTTGCAACGGTGTGGAAAGTTTCGACAGATGCTTGCGACGAGTGTTCGCCTGCAAACGATGCAGCTTTATACCAGAAGCGTCTGCGCATAACGAAAAAACGCGGCCGATTGGCCGCGTTTTTCTAGCGCAGAGCTATGTCGCGGGGACTTAGTTCTTGGCTTTGTCGACGATTTTGTTGGCACCGATCCACGGCATCATCGAGCGCAGTTGCTCGCCGATGATTTCGATACCGTGAGCGGCGTTGTTACGACGCTTGGCGGTCATCGATGGGTAGCCGGTAGCGCCTTCGCTGATGAACATCTTCGCGTATTCACCGTCCTGAATGCGCTTCAGAGCGTTGCGCATGGCCTGACGGGATTCAGCGTTGATCACTTCAGGACCAGTCACGTACTCGCCGTATTCGGCGTTGTTGGAGATCGAGTAGTTCATGTTGGCGATACCGCCTTCGTACATGAGGTCAACGATCAGCTTCAGTTCGTGCAAGCACTCGAAGTACGCCATTTCTGGAGCGTAGCCAGCTTCAACCAGCGTCTCGAAACCAGCTTTAACCAGCTCAACAGTACCGCCACACAGAACAGCCTGCTCGCCGAACAGGTCGGTTTCAGTCTCGTCCTTGAATGTGGTTTCGATGATACCGGTACGGCCGCCACCCACGCCCGAAGCGTAAGACAGTGCGACGTTTTTGGCGTTGCCCGAAGCGTCCTGGTAAACAGCGATCAGGTCAGGGATACCGCCGCCTTTGACGAATTCAGTGCGAACAGTGTGACCTGGCGCTTTTGGCGCGATCATGATCACGTCCAGATCGGCGCGTGGCACAACCTGATTGTAGTGAATCGCGAAGCCATGGGAGAAGGCCAGGGTAGCGCCCTTCTTGATGTTCGGCTCAACTTCGTTCTTGTACAGCGCGGACTGGAATTCGTCCGGGGTCAGGATCATGACCAGGTCAGCAGCAGCAACAGCCGAAGCAACGTCAGTCACTTTCAGGCCATGGGCTTCAGCCTTGGCGACAGTAGCCGAACCTTTACGCAGACCAACAGTGACATCAACGCCGGAGTCTTTCAGGTTGCACGCTTGCGCGTGGCCTTGGGAACCGTAACCGATGATGGCAACTTTCTTGCCCTGGATGATCGAAAGGTCGCAGTCTTTGTCGTAATAAACTTTCATGGAATTCCCCTGTTATCGTGGCCTTCAGGCCATTTTGCAAAATGAGATTAGATGCTCAGCACTTTGTCGCCACGGGCAATGCCCGTCACGCCGCTGCGTACTGTTTCCAGGATAGCGGCAGTGCCGATGGCCTGAATGAAGCTGTCCAGCTTGTCGCTCGTACCGGTCAGTTGCACGGTATAAACGCTGGCTGACACATCAACGATTTGCCCGCGGAAGATATCCGTGGTGCGCTTGATCTCGGCGCGCTGGGCGCCCGTAGCCTTGACCTTGATGAGCATCAGTTCACGCTCGATGTGAGCGCTCTCCGACAGATCAACCAGTTTGACTACCTCGACCAGCTTGTTGAGGTTTTTGGTGATCTGCTCGATCACCTCATCCTGGCCGACAGTGGTCAGCGTCAGACGCGACAGGGTCGGGTCTTCAGTCGGCGCCACGGTCAGGCTTTCGATGTTGTAGTTGCGCTGCGAAAACAGGCCGACGACGCGAGACAATGCACCCGGTTCGTTTTCCAGCAAAAGGGAAATGATGTGCCGCATGATTAAGTCCGCTCCGTCTTGCTGAGCCACATATCGCGCATGGAGCCGTCTTTGATCTGCATCGGGTAAACGTGCTCGGTGACGTCAACCTGGATATCGATGAACACCAGACGGTCCGTCATGGCGAAAGCTTCTTCCATCTTCGGCTTCAAATCTTTCAGATCAGTGATCTTCATACCGACATGGCCATAAGCTTCGACCAGTTTCACGAAGTCAGGCAGCGACTCCATGTAGGAATGCGAGTGACGACCGCTGTAGCTCATGTCCTGCCACTGACGGACCATGCCGAGCACGCCGTTGTTAAGCAGGATGATTTTCACAGGCAGACCGTACTGCAAGCAGGTCGACAGCTCTTGGATATTCATCTGGATACTGCCTTCACCCGTTACACACGCAACATGCGCTTCGGGGAAGCTCAGCTTGACACCCATCGCAGCCGGGAAGCCAAAGCCCATGGTGCCCAGACCGCCAGAGTTGATCCAGCGATTAGGCTTGTTGAAGCGGTAGTACTGCGCAGCAAACATCTGGTGCTGACCAACATCGGACGTCACGAAGGCATCGCCATTGGTGACTTCGCAAAGGGTCTCGATGACTTTCTGCGGCTTGATGACGCTGCCGTCGCCCGGGTTGTACGGGAACAGATCACGATCACCACGCCATTCGTCAATCTGCTTCCACCAGCTGGCAACCAGCGCTTTGTCTGGCAGCTCGCCGATTTCCTTGAGGGTCGCGACCATTTCAGTCAGAACGCTCTCAACCGGCCCCACGATAGGCACATCAGCCTTGATGGTTTTGGAGATGGAAGCCGGGTCGATATCGATGTGAATGATCTTGGCATTCGGGCAGAACTTCGCCGCGCCGTTGATCACACGGTCATCGAAACGCGCGCCAACAGCCAGGATCACGTCAGCGTGGTGCATCGCCAGGTTGGCGGTGTAGCTGCCGTGCATACCCAGCATGCCGACAAACTGACGATCCATGCCTGGATAACATCCAAGACCCATCAGGGTGTTGGTCACGGGAGCGTTGAGCTTTTGCGCCAACTCGGTCAGCGGCTCGGAGCCATTGCCCATGATCACGCCGCCACCGGCATAAATGATCGGACGCTTGGCCGCCAGCAGCATTTCGACTGCCTTGCGGATCTGGCCTGAGTGACCACGAACAGCCGGGCTGTAAGAGCGCAGCTTGGCTTTCTTGGGAAATACGTATTCGAACTTCTCGGCCGGGTTGGTCATATCCTTCGGAATATCGACAACCACGGGACCGGGACGACCGGACTGCGCCAGGTAGAAAGCCTTTTTCAGCACTTCAGGGATTTCCGACGGATGCTTGATCATGAAGCTATGCTTCACGATCGGCCGGGAAATACCGATCATGTCGGTTTCCTGGAATGCATCAGTGCCGACCAGTGTGCTTGCGACCTGACCCGACAGCACGACCATTGGAATCGAGTCCATATAAGCCGTGGCGATGCCGGTGATTGCGTTGGTAGCACCTGGGCCTGAAGTGACCAGTACCACACCGGCCTTGCCGGTAGCGCGCGCATAACCGTCAGCCATGTGCGTAGCCGCTTGTTCGTGACGAACAAGAATGTGGTTCACGGCAGGCTCTTTGAACAGGGCGTCGTAAATGTGCAGGAGGGCACCGCCTGGGTACCCGTAGATATGCTTAACGCCTTCGTCACGCAAAAAGCGGACGACCATTTCAGCGCCGGATAAGAGCTCCACGTTGTTCACCTCTAAAACGCCAGAATACCGTCCACAAACGAGGACGGGTCTTAATAGGTTTTACTGCCAAGCAGAGCATGAGCGACGGTGGTCGCCGACTACGTCAGCACTGACTGAGCAAGTATTGGGTAACCCCTGAGTGTTTCGGGGCGTTCCCACCCAGCGCGAGGTAACGCGTTGCGGGTGTTACAGGTCGGCGCGGGTGTGCGCCTCATGATCTACCGAGATGGTCTGCTTCTGGCAGTCCCTTCACAGCGAACTTTGGATTGTTGTGATTCGCCTGCCCCAAGTCAAGTCATCCGTGAGCTTTCTTCCAATTAACCGCACCAAAGTGCGCCGGATAAGGTCATGAAGGCGGCCTTGTGATAGTTTTCAGGACAAACGTACCTGGAAGGAAGCAGCATGCGTTGCATGATTATCGCCGCCATGGTGGCGCTGGCTCTCGGCACAACCGCCCAAGCGGCTCAGATTTATAAATGGGTCGACGACCAGGGCGTGACCCATTTCGATGCTCAGCCCCCCGCAGGGCGACAAACCCAGCAGATCGATACCCAGAAACCGCCCGCCGTGCCCACAACCGGCAACTCAAAGGCAGCCATTGACGAAGAGGCAGAGCAGCGGGCTGTCGATGACGTGGTCAAGAAGAAAATCACTCAGGAAGAGGGTCGACGCGCCGAGGACTGCAAGATTCTAAGAACCAATCTTGCCCAGCTACAGAACAACCCTCGCGTGCGGGAACAGGTTGAGGGCGGGCTGAAACGCCTTTCGGAAGATGAACGGCAGGTGCGTATTACCGAGACCCAGCAGGCGATTAAAGATTATTGCCTTTAAACCTGCTGGCCATGATGCAGGCATGAATTACCGGGTCTGGCTGATCAACTGATCAAACTGCGCAAGCAACTGCTGCAACGGCCGGGTTTCGCGCTGGCGAGTGGCATAGACCATCTCGGCCATTTCCAGGATGCCCGAGGCATTTGGCAGCGGCAGATCATTCTCAAGAATGAGCTTCATTCTTGGCAGGAAAATCCATTGCAGCCATTGCTCGAACTCCAGCGTATCGACACAAAACGGTTCGCCACTTGAGAGCGCCTCTTCACTGGGCGGTAAATCACTCCACCAACCCAATGCCCGCAACTCGCGCTCGATCAGCAGCAAATGCTCGGCCACTTCAGGAAAGCGCTGATCCATCAAGCGCCGACCTTGGCTTTCTGACGAGCCAGCGCTGCACCGGACGCATCACCCTGCTTCTCACGTGCCTGGGCGATGATCTCCCACAGGCTGGCCTGCAGACTTGGGCGCCCATTCGCGTAAGTCAGACCACGACGCGCCAGTTGCTCGGCCTGAGCGGAATCGCCCTGAGCCAGTCGAACTTGTGCCAGCCGATAGATGACCTGCGGCTCCCGGGGAGCAACACGTTGCGCACGCTCAAGGCTCGAAGAAGCGCCATTGAGATCACCGCCGTTCTGCTGCTGCTGAGCGGTGGTCAACAGAGCCAGGACCGGGCCATCGAGTTGTTCATCGGCAGACAACCCGCTACCGGAAGACGGGATGCCACTTGGCGCACTGGACGCAGGCATGTTGTAAGTGTTGCCGGTAACGGGTGCGCTGACCGACGACGTGTCAATCGGCGGACTGACGCTGATCGGAGCCTGCCCAGCCGGGGCAGCATAGGTATCGATAGGTGCAGAACTACCGCCACCGCCACCCGGAATCATGACCACGACACCAGAATCCTGCGGCACGGACTGAGCTTGCGCAGGCGCCTGAGCAACGCTTGGCCGAGAAGCGCCATTGCGCGACACGCGCTCGCTGTTGGAAACCTTCGAACCCGAATCCACCACAGGAATCGAGCCACGTTCCACGCTGGCACAACCATTGAGCAGAGCAACAGCTGTCAACGCTGGTATTAACCACTTGTTCACTTTAGATCCTCTTTGGGGCGCTCAATTAATCTAGTTCAGCCAACCCTTGACCCAATCCATCACTTCCTGGGCCGGAGCCGCAGGCCCACCACAAGCAGCGCCGGGGGCAGGTTCACTGCCGCGAATATACGGCATCTGCACGGCGTTCGGGCAACCGGCATCAGATCCCTCGCCTGTCGCGGCATTGACCCACACCTGCACGACGTTATCAGGCTGTGCCATGTCCAGCGGCAGCGGATCCGCTTTGCTCATGAAACTGGTCCAGACCTGCAACGCACCGGTTGCACCGGTAAACGGCGTTTTGCCGTTGTCATCGCGACCCAGCCACACGACCGCCAGCAGATCCTGACTGAAACCGGCAAACCAGCTGTCGCGCGAATCGTTGGTCGTACCGGACTTACCCGCAAGATTCAGCGAGCTTGGCAATACGTTGTAGACAGAGCGACCGGTACCTTCGCGCATCACCCGCTGCATCGCATTCTGCAGAAGATAGATCGAGCCCGGATCGAAGCGCTGCTGAATCTGGAACGGGTAACGCTTGAGCGGCTCACCTTCAGCAGTCAGCACGCTGCGGATACCGCGCATTGGCGTGTTGAAACCGCCGTTCGCGATGGTCTGGAACATCGTTGCAACCTGAATCGGACTCAATGCACCGGCACCCAGCAACATCGACGGATACGCAGGCCAATCAACGTCAACACCCAGTTTGCCGATGGTTTTGAATACGTTCGGCACACCAACTTCCAGGCCGATTTTAGCGCTGGACAGGTTGTAGGAATGCGCCAGGCCCTGATACAGGAAAATATTACCGTGAGCCTTGTGATCGAAGTTTTGCGGCTTCCAGATCTGGCCGTCGGCACCTTTGACCTGGAATGGCTCATCGGCCACCCAACTGGTCAACGTGTACTTGCTCGGACGCTCAAGTGCGGTGAGATAAATGGACGGCTTCACCAATGAGCCAATCGGTCGCACTGCGTCGATGGCCCGGTTGAAACCGGCATAACCTGCCTTGCGGCTACCGATCAGCGCCTGGACCTCCCCGGTTTCCGGGTTGGTCACGACCATGGCCGCTTCAACGTCATCGACACCCTTGCGGCCCGACAGACGCTTGAACGTCTCGCTCATGGCCGACTCGGACTTCATCTGCAGGATTGGATCAAAGCTGGTGAAGATGCGCAGACCTTCTTCAGTCAAGTCTTCGTCGCGATAGTCTTCGCGCAGTTGGCGTTTGACCAGATCGAGGAAGCCCGGGAAGGAGCTGTCGGCCAGGCTACCGGTCTTGGTCACGCCCAACGGCATCTTCTTGGCTGCGGCTACTACTTCAGCCGTGGCCACGCCCTGTTGTTCAAGCAAGTCGAGCACCAGATTACGTCGCTCAAGGGCACGTTCCGGGTTACGACGCGGGTTGTAATAGGAAGGCCCTTTGACCAGACCGACCAACAACGCCACCTGATGCAACTTGAGCTCTGACAACGGCTGACTGAAGAAATACTGACTGGCAAGGCCAAAGCCGTGCACCGCGCGCTGACCGTCCTGACCGACGAACACCTCGTTGAGGTAAGCCTCAAGGATTTCCTGCTTGCTGTAGTGGATCTCCAGCAACACAGCCATCATGGCTTCGGTCAGTTTGCGGGTCAGGCTGCGCTCATTGGTCAGGTAGAAGTTCTTGACCAACTGTTGCGTCAGCGTACTCCCGCCCTGACGCATCTGGCCGGCAGAGGCATTGATCCAGAATGCACGGGCAATCGACTTGGGCGACACGCCAAAGTGATGATAGAAATCCCGATCTTCAACAGTTACAAGTGTATCAAGCAGATACGGCGGGGCCTGATCGAGCTTGATCAGGATCCGGTCTTCGAGATTTTTCGGGTACAGCCCACCGATCATCAGCGGTTCCAGACGGGCAACTGCCAGCTTGGCGCCATTGGCCGAAGAAAGGTCTGCAACATAGTCGCCGGAGAAACGGACACGGATCTGCTGGGCAGGATCGGTGCCTTCATAGAACTGAAAACCGCGGGTATTAAGGTCTACGGTATTGCCGCTCACAGCAGCTGCGCCCGGACCATTGGCAACGCTTTCGCGCCGATAACCCAGCGCATCAAGCTCAATCAGGAAGTCATCCTTGCTCAGCTTCTGCCCGACAAACAGCTCCAGTGGCCGCGCATACACCTTGGCCGGAATCATCCAGCGCTTGCCGGAAAACTTCTCTTGAACGATGGCATCAAGGTAAATGGCGAAGCCAGCCAGCACGACGAGCCCGACAATGCCGAGCTTCAACCCCCAGCCTAACCAGGTACGAAGTCCGCCAGAGGCAGGTTTTTTTGCTTTGCGAGAGGATCGAGTACGAGTCATGGCGGCGGATTATACGCACTTTGCCGGGGTTCGAAAGACACCCTTACCGGAGGTTTGCAGCCTCGCGCCAAGCGGCCATAATGCCCACCTTGAAGCATTTAATGAAACATCACTATTGAAGGATCGTCCGTGAGCCAGTCACTGATTGCAGCCCTGCAGAACCCCGCGCTGTTTCCGCATCCGGTCGAGGGCTTTCAGCTCATCGAAACGCACATTTCGTGGGTACTGCTCACCGGTCCATTCGTTTACAAATTCAAGAAACCGGTCAACTTCGGTTTTCTGGACTTCACGACGCTTTCAGCGCGTGAACACTTCTGCAAGGAAGAGCTGCGTCTCAACCAGCGCCTGACCGACGACCTGTATCTGGAAGTCATCCCGGTGACCGGCAGTGCCGAGGCACCGCAACTGGGCGGCGAAGGCGAAGTCATCGAATATGCGCTGAAAATGCGCCAGTTCTCGCAAGACGGTTTGTTGAGTACGTTGCAGGCCAATGGCGAGTTGACGTCGACGCACATCGACAACATCGCCACGCAGATCGGCCAGTTCCACATTGATGCGCCAAAGGTGGGTGCTGAAAATGAGCTGGGGTCGCCTGATACCGTCATGGCCCCGGTCCTGCAGAACTTTGAGCAGATTCGCCCCCTGATCAGCGAAAAATCAGACCTGCAGCAACTCGATGCCCTGCAAGCATGGGCTGAATCGAGTTTCGAAAGGCTCAAGCCCCTGCTCGCCCAGCGTAAAGCCGACGGTTTTATCCGTGAGTGTCACGGCGACATCCATCTGGGCAATATGACCCTGATCGATAACAAGGTCGTGATCTTCGACTGCATCGAGTTCAACGAACCGTTCCGCATGACCGACGTCTATGCCGATATCGGCTTCCTGGCTATGGACCTGGAGGATCGCGGTCTGAAATCCCTGGCTCGTCGTCTTATCAGCCAGTATCTGGAACTGACTGGGGACTATCAGGGGCTTGAGCTGCTGAACTTCTATAAAGCCTACCGTGCACTGGTTCGCGCCAAGGTTGCGCTTTTCAGCATGCCAGCAGGCGCCGACGCGGTTCAGCGCGGCGCGACCCTGCGTCAATATCGCAATTACGCCAACCTGGCAGAAAACTACAGCGCTATTCCTTCGCGCTTCCTGGTTATCACCCACGGCGTATCTGCGGTGGGCAAGAGCCATGTCGCCAAACGTCTTGTAGATTCCCTGGGCGCCATACGCCTGCGTTCGGACGTAGAACGTAAACGTCTGTTTGCCGGGCAGGACGCCAACCTGTATGACGCCGACGCAAGCCAGGCGACTTATGCACGCCTGCATGAACTGGCCGCAGTCGTCCTGCGCGCCGGGTTCCCGGTGGTTATAGATGCAACGTACCTGCAACAGGCTCAGCGCGAGTCGGCGGCAAAAGTTGCCGAAACCACTGGCGTGCCGTTCCTGATCCTCGACTGTGATGCACCTGAAGCAGTTATCGCCGGCTGGCTCGCCCAGCGTCAGGCAGAAAACACAGACCCTTCCGACGCAACGCTGGAAGTTATCCGGGCACAGCAGGCTAGCCGTGAACCGCTGACCGCGGAAGAAACCCTGCACAGCAAGCGCGTCGAAACCAACAAAAGCAGCGACCTCGACAACCTGATCGAAAACCTTCGTCAGCGCCTTCCCGCGCTCTAAAACAATGTTTTGAGCCGTTTAGCAGTTAGTGCTTCACGGCTTCAAAATAGTGGCGATATACTGGCGTCACAATTCTAACGGAACGGAAAAGCGAGGCGCTTATGAGTCAGCCTAAAGTACTGGATTCCCCGCTGTACGCGATGCTGCGCAACGATGACGTTGCGGGGTTCAACCAAGAGAAACCAAAGTCAGGCACCATTGATTTCCAGGGTGGCGACTTCCGCGGGCTGGACTTGCGCAATCTCGACACAGACGGCATCGACTTCACCAATGCCTATTTCCGATCCGCTGACTTGCGCGGCCTTGACCTGAGCAGCACCCCACTGGAAGGCGCAAGCATCGCCCACGCACAGATCTCGGGGACATTCTTCCCCCGCGAACTGAGTGCTGACGAAATTCTGATGTCGGTCAACTTCGGTACGCGCCTGCGCTACCGCACGCACTGATTTCAGCGCACGTTCCGCCTGGATCACGCCCGCATGCGCAATGCATGCCGGGCTGACTCTCTGCAGCCTCCCGCCCACTGATCACTTGACGCTATCTACCCGATCACCTGCCCTGCGCCCTCTCCCCTAAAAGCTACAATTCTTAAAGACTTGCCAGGTTTTCACCACAGTCAGAGCTCAGCATCGCACGGAGGCATGATGAACGATGAACTGCAACACCTGAAAAACGTCGGCAAGACTTCAGCCCAATGGTTGCACGCCGTGGGCATACACAGCGCTTCTGATTTACGTCGTATGGGCGCTGTAGATGCTTATCAGGCAGTACTGAATCGGGGATTTCGAGCGACCAGAGTGTTGTTGTATGCGATTGAGGCAGCGTTGATGGATATTCACTGGATTGACCTGCCCATAGATCGCAAGAACGCTTTGAACAGACAGGTCAACCACCGCAGAGGTCTTGGAAAGGGACTGATTGAGCCCCCTCAGAAAATAGATGAAAAGAAGTCATTGACTTGCAAATGAGAATCGATATGATTATCACAACCGGTCGCGAGACTGGCCGATAACTGAAAGACCTTGGTTCGGACTTTCAGATTATCTCCTCATCAGGCTAATCACGGTTTTTGACCCGGCTTTTTGCCGGGTCTTTTTTTGCCCGCGATTTCTTCTCGACGGGCAAAAAAAGCAAACCATTTATCAGTAGCCGTCACCACGGGAAACCGATTCAACAACCCCGAGCTTTGACAGGATGTCGTCCAGCAGGCTCGACCCCACCAACCTGACGCGCTCATCACTGACCCACTGCGGACCGAAGCGCGCGCGAGCCATTTCGATAAACTGTCTGGCGTCATCGAGGGTCCGCAAACCGCCACAGAACTTGAGCCCTACCTGCCCACCCACTTCAACAAGGCTTTCAAGCATGACTCGCACAGCCTGTGTAGTGGGAGGCGTTACCAGCTTGCCGGTGCTGGTCTTGATAAAGTTGGCACCCGCAATGATCGCCGCCAGACAGGCGTCACGAATGATCTGCGGATCGCGCAGATCGCCAACCTCCAGAGTTACCGTGAGCACCATGTCCGGCCCGCACGCCGCACGACATGAAGCAACCATATTTGCCCCGGTCTGCTGATCGCCTGACAGTAAAGTGCGGAACGGGTACACCAGGTCGATCTCGTCGGCCCCGGACATGACTGCGGCGCGCGTTTCCGACATCACAGCTTCTTCATTCGCGGAGCCGTAAGGGAAATTGACCACGGCGACCACGCGAATATCGCGATGCTGAAGTCGATCCAGGGTCGTGCGAGCCAGCAACACGAATCGCGGATACACACAAATTGCCGCGATCGGTCCCAACGGTGTCATTGCCCGATGACACAGGCCAACGATGCGCGACTCAGTGTCGTCAACATCCAGCGCCATCAAATCAAACAGGCTGATTGCCTGGCGTGCCAATTGCTCATCTTCAGTGGAGATGTCCATGCTCATGTGCCGTCCTCGAACGCTTCAAAATGAAAGCGAGAACATATAGGAGCAAGAGGCATGCAGGTGCCCGACAAGGCAGAGAGAGAGGAGTACTACGTGATTACAGGAAATTTCCGAAGTAAAAGTCGGTGTCTGAGTCTGGAACACAGCATCAGGAGTCTTGATTGAAATGCGGCACCCTGTGGGGGGGCTGCTCGCGATAAGGCTGGACGCAATTCACTTTAGATCGCATCCAGCCGTATCGTCGGAATGCCGCCCAGACCAAGCACCGCTTGCGCAGCATCTAAAGATATCCCCCACCCCCGGAAAGAACTGCCACAATTTGCCACCTGAGAACACGTCACGAACCCCAACGGAGGCCCAGGTGAAATTGCTCTGCACCGGAGATCAACTGCCGGAAGCCCAAAGCCGCGGGTTTGAAATCAATGGTCGCAAGCTGTTTGCCACAAGGCGTAACGGGCAGGTGTTCGTCTATGACAACCGCTGCCCGCATCGTGGCGTACCGCTGGAATGGCAGCCGGACCAGTTTCTGGACCCCAGCGCAAGCATGATTCACTGCGCCACTCATGGAGCCTTGTTCCTGATTGAAAGCGGCGAATGCGTCGCAGGCCCCTGTGAAGGAAGATCTCTGACCGGAATTACCAGCCACGAAGACCATCAAGGCATCTGGATCGACATACCCGGCGGCAACTGATCAGGCTCTTTTGCCCAGCGAAGCTGCAAGGGCCGATCAATGAAGATTTCTTCAGGCGTCAACTGCACGCCATACGCCAAGACCTCAACACCCGCCGCAACCGCCTCGCGCAATGCAGCAGCGTAGCCTGGGTCTACTTCCTCCGCAGGCCGCACGGCTTCGATGTCGGTCAGGTTCACGCAATACAACAACACGGCACGTACCCCCTCACGCGCCAGGTTCGCCAATTCCCGCAAGTGTCGTGCGCCACGCAGGGTGACCGCATCCGGAAACGCCGCCACCGCAGAGCCGTCAAAACCCAGGGTGACACTTTTGACCTCTACGTAAGCCGGCCCCTGAGGGTAATCAAGGCGGAAATCCACCCGGCTTTTTTCCTGACCATAGGCTACTTCGCGCTTGAGAGCGGTAAAGCCGTTCAACTCGGTGATCACCCCGGCGCGCAACGCTTCTTCTACCAGGGTGTTGGCACGTCCGGTGTTGACACACGCCAGGCGTCCCTGTGGGGTTTCGCTGATTTCCCAGGTGCCCGGCAACTTGCGCTTTGGGTCATTGGAGCGGCTGAACCACACACGCCCGCCCGGCATCATGCAATTGAACATCGAGCCGGTATTGGGGCAATGGATGGTCAGCAGCTCACCGCTGTCGGTTTGAATGTCCGCGAGAAAGCGCTTGTAGCGCAGCAACAGCACACCTTGTTCAAGCTTCGGAGAAAAATGCATCAGCCTTGCCAGCTCCTTAGCCCGCGAGCAATTCGCTCAACCGCCTCCTGCAAACGCGGCAGGCTCTGGGTGTAGGCGAAACGCACATGGTGCCCCGCCTGGAAGCGCCCGAAGTCCAGTCCCGGCGTGATTGCAACGTGCTCGGTTTCAAGGAAGTGCTGGCAAAACGAGTAGGCATCGCCCCCGAACGCGGCGATGTCGGCATACAGATAGAACGCGCCTTCTGGCTCAACCGCGATACCGAAGCCCAACTCGCGCAAAGCCGGTAACAGGTAATCCCGGCGCAAGCCAAACTCGGTACGGCGCTGCTCAAGGATTTCCAGCGTCTGCGGCTCGAAGCAGGCAAGCGCAGCGTACTGCGCCATGCTTGGCGCACTGATGTAAAGATTCTGAGCCAGCTTTTCCAGATCAGCGACCGCATCGTGAGGCGCGACCAGCCACCCAAGACGCCATCCGGTCATGCCGAAATATTTCGAAAAACTATTCAGTACGAATGCGTCATCGTCGACTTCCAGCACGCTGGCTGCATCGGTGCCGTACGTCAGGCCGTGGTAAATCTCGTCCACTACCAGATGACCGTTCCGCGCCTTGAGCGCCGAGGAAAGCCCGGCCAATTCATCGCGACTCAACAATGTACCCGTCGGGTTTGCAGGCGATGCTACCAACGCGCCGACACTGTCTTTATCCCAATGCCTTGCCACCAGATCCGGGGTAAGTTGATAACGCTCCTGAGGACCGACCGGCACCAATTGCGCCGCGCCTTCTACAAGGCGCAGAAAATGCCGGTTACACGGGTAACCGGGGTCCGCCAGCAGCCAGTGCTTACCGGGGTCGACCAACAAACTGCTGGCAAGCAGCAGCGCGCCGGAACCGCCAGGCGTGACCAGAATCCGGCCAGGGTCGACGGTCACGCCATAACGCTGGGCATAGAACCCGGCAATGGCTTCGCGCAATTCAGGCAGGCCGCGAGCTGCGGTGTAACGGGTTTTACCGGCCGCCAACGCAGCCTGTCCAGCCGCAATAATGGGCTCGGCCGTCGTGAAGTCGGGCTCGCCAATCTCCAGATGAATCACGTCATGCCCGGCGGCCTGCAGCTCGTTGGCACGCGCCAGCAGCGCCATGACATGAAAGGGTTCGATGGCGCGACTGCGCGCACTGTAGGGCTGAGCCATTGACCTTCCTTTAAATCTGATCGAGGTCGGATGCCTGTCAGGCATGCGAAAAGTGATGAGCGATTCTACCCAAGCACCCGCCCCTACAGGAAAGTTAATAAACCCCGAAAAACAGTGGATGGTGAGCAATAAGCCATTGAAAAGAGTGTGATCCTCTCAAGGCGTTGAACGTTTTAATCAGCCTTGCGTCTGTAGCAACGGCCATTCACCGCCCAGCTCGAATGCACGCTCGACAACCGGGAGTAGCGCGCTCCGATTCGATCTGGTAAGTTCGCCCGCTTGCAGCCGCAGGGCCGGCAGGTGCCGGTGATGGATATTTTCCTGCGCAATGGATTAAAGAGTGAGAGGCGGTCCATTCATGCCCACCCAAGAAAAGCAGCAGACCAACCAGCTGGACGGTGACTTCAAGCCTTACGAAAGCAGTAAGGGTGAGGAGTACATGGGCAAGCCCATGCGCGAACACTTCACAAAAATCCTCACCAACTGGAAACAGCAGTTGATGAAGGAAGTTGATCGCACCATGACTCACATGAAGGACGAAGCTGCGAACTTTCCTGATCCGGCCGACCGTGCCAGCCAGGAAGAAGAGTTCAGCCTTGAACTGCGTGCTCGTGATCGCGAACGCAAACTGATCAAAAAGATCGACAAGACGCTGCAACTGATCGAAGACGAAGAATACGGCTGGTGCGAATCCTGCGGCGTAGAGATCGGCATCCGCCGCCTCGAAGCCCGTCCGACAGCCGACCAGTGCGTCGACTGCAAGACATTGGCAGAAATCAAGGAAAAGCAGGTCGGCAAGTAACACGACCCGCAACCTTGCAGACACAAAGGACGCTTCGGCGTCCTTTGTTGTTTTTGAGGTCCCCCCACCACCACATCGATTGAATTGGAATGCTCACCCTCTGGGGTTGCGCTCTTCTGTTGGAGCGAGGCTTGCCCGCGAAGAACGATTACTCGGTAAAGCTGATACACCGCAGCGCCTGATTCGCGGGCAAGCCTCGCTCCAACAGGTGAACGGACGCAGGCATCTATAAAGTCTCCTGAAGGTTTGGCATCTTTTCAGTCTCGAAGCAAACCCCAATCTCCAGTAACATCCGCCCCATGAAATCCCCCTCCTACATCGGGCGCTTTGCGCCAACGCCCAGCGGTTATCTGCACTTCGGCTCACTGGTCGCGGCGCTGGCGTCTTATCTTGACGCGCGCTCAGTGGGTGGGCAGTGGTTGATGCGCATGGAAGACCTCGATCCACCGCGGGAAGTCGCGGGCGCACAACGGGCAATTATTGAAACGCTCGAACGCTATGGCTTTGAATGGGATGGACAACTGGTTACCCAAAGTCATCGCCACGATGCCTATCAGGAAATCATCAATCGCTGGTTCAGCCACGGTCTTGCCTACGCTTGTACCTGCTCGCGCAAACAGCTTGAACCCTTTCAGGGTGTTTACCCGGGTACCTGCAGAAATGCCGGGCACTCGCCTGATAACGCAGCCATCCGCATTCGTGTACCTGAACTGCTGTACCGGTTCGAGGATCGTGTTCAAGGCTCGTTTAAGCAACACCTTGGCCGTGAGGTGGGAGACTTTGTGATCCGTCGTCGCGACGGGTTTTACGCGTATCAACTGGCGGTCGTCATCGACGACGCCCTGCAGGGTGTGACCGATATTGTCCGAGGTGCCGACCTGCTCGACTCCACGCCGCGCCAGCTGTACCTCCAGGAATTGCTCGGCGTACCACAGCCACGTTATCTGCATGTGCCACTCATCACCCAGCCCGACGGTAACAAGCTGGGGAAAAGCTACCGCTCGCCGCCACTGGAGGCCGATCAGGCAATTCCACTGTTGTTGCGAGCCTTGCGCGCACTCGGCCAGGAACCAGAATCGGCGCTCGCTTACGGCACGCCCCAGGAGGTTCTGAAATGGGCAATCGAGCGCTGGAACGTTTCCGCCATTCCGCGCGTACGGAACCTTGAAGAAGCCCGGATAGACTGAGATAGAGCGCTCGCCGCAAACTGGCATGGATGGCAGCTTACGCGACACTTGCAGGTTGCCCGCCATCCGTTACCATGCCGCTCCTCAACTGCCGCAACGCGAATGAATCGTGAAGGAGGCCAAATGTATATTTACCGCTTGGTCCTGTTGCTGGTAGTCGGCATTTATCTGTTTTCGCCGGCCATCATGGATTGGTGGATCGACGCCACCGGCGCGTGGTATCGGCCTTACCTGCTATGGCTGATCCTGATCGTGGTGACCTTCATTCTGCAGAGTCAAAAAGATGCCGATGAGCTTTAGCCTGACCCAGATGATTCTGGTCAGCGCCGCTTATCTGCTTGTGCTGTTTGGCGTCGCGTGGATCAGCGAACGCGGCGTCATCCCGCGCTGGATCATCCGTCACCCGCTGACCTACACCTTGTCTCTGGGTGTTTACGCCAGCGCTTGGGCCTTCTACGGCACGGTCGGCCTGGCGTACCAGTACGGTTATGGCTTCCTTTCCAGTTATCTCGGTGTATCCGGCGCCTTTCTGCTGGCGCCCGTTCTGCTCTATCCGATCCTGCGCATCACCCGCACCTATCAACTGTCGTCTCTGGCGGATCTGTTCGCGTTCCGCTTCCGCAGCACCTGGGCGGGCGCGCTGACCACGATCTTCATGTTGATTGGGGTGCTACCGCTACTGGCGCTGCAAATCCAGGCGGTGGCCGACTCGATTGGCATCCTGACCCGCGAGCCCGTGCAGGATCGCGTCGCTATCGCGTTTTGTGCGCTGATTACCCTGTTCACGATTTTCTTCGGTTCGCGTCATATCGCCACCCGCGAAAAACATGAGGGTCTGGTATTCGCGATTGCCTTCGAGTCGGTGATCAAACTCGTGGCCATTGGCAGTATCGGTCTATATGCCCTGTATGGCGTGTTCGACGGTCCGCAGCAACTTGAGCTGTGGCTGCTGCAAAACCAGACCGCCCTCGCCGCCTTGCATACGCCTTTGCAGGAAGGTCCGTGGCGCACGTTGCTGCTGGTGTTCTTCGCGTCAGCGATCGTCATGCCGCACATGTACCACATGACCTTTACCGAGAACCTCAACCCGCGCGCACTGGTCAGCGCCAGCTGGGGCCTGCCGCTGTTTCTATTGTTGATGAGCCTGGCGGTGCCGCTGATTCTGTGGGCGGGGCTCAAACTGGGCGCTACCACCAGCCCCGAGTTCTTCACCCTGGGCATTGGCATCGCGGTCAACAGCAAGTCACTGGCGTTGCTGGCCTATGTCGGTGGTTTATCGGCGGCTAGCGGTCTGATCATCGTGACCACACTGGCACTCTCTGGCATGGCACTGAACCATCTGGTGCTGCCGCTTTATCAACCGCCAGCTGAAGGCAATATCTATCGCTGGCTGAAGTGGACCCGCCGCGCGCTGATCGTCGCGATCATCATGGCCGGTTACGGCTTCTATCTGTTGCTGGGCGCGCAACAGGATCTGGCCAATCTGGGCATCGTTGCTTTCGTCGCGACTCTGCAATTCCTGCCGGGCGTGCTGTCCGTGCTGTATTGGCCCGCCGCCAATCGCAGAGGGTTCATTGCCGGATTGCTGGCGGGTATCAGCGTCTGGATCGTCAGCATGTTGTTGCCACTGATTGGTGACTTCCGGGGCTTCTACATTCCGCTGCTGAACATGATTTACGTACTGGACGACACCAGCTGGCACATGGCGGCCATTGCTTCGCTGGCCGCCAACGTCCTGGTGTTCACTCTGATCTCACTGTTCAGCAACCCGAGCCCCGAAGAAGCCAGTGCTGCCGAGGCCTGTGCGGTGGATAACGTTCGTCGCCCGCAACGCCGCGAGCTGCACGCCGTATCCCCTCAGGAGTTCGCCACGCAACTGGCCAAACCCTTGGGCGCCAAGGCCGCGCAGAAGGAAGTCGAACAGGCCCTGCGCGATCTCTACCTGCCATTCGACGAACGTCGGCCTTACGCCTTGCGGCGTTTAAGGGACAGAATCGAGGCCAATCTTTCCGGCTTGATGGGCCCCAGCGTGGCGCAGGACATGGTTGAAACATTCCTGCCCTATAAGTCCAGCGGCGAAAACTATGTCACCGAAGACATTCACTTTATTGAAAGCCGGCTTGAGGATTACCACTCGCGCCTCACCGGTCTGGCAGCCGAACTGGATGCCCTGCGCCGCTATCACCGGCAAACGCTTCAGGAATTGCCGATGGGTGTGTGCTCGCTGGCCAAGGATCAGGAGATCCTGATGTGGAACAAGGCCATGGAAGAGCTCACCGGGATTGCTGCCAAGCGCGTCGTTGGCTCACGGCTCGAGACCATCGGTGAACCCTGGAAAGAATTATTGAGCGGCTTCATTAATTTGCCCGACGAACACTTGCACAAACAACGCCTGCCACTGGATGGCCAAATCCGCTGGCTGAACCTGCACAAAGCTGCGATCGACGAACCATTGGCACCGGGTAACAGCGGGCTGGTGTTGCTGGTTGAGGACCTGACTGAAACGCAGATGCTCGAAGACAAGCTGGTGCATTCCGAACGCCTTGCGAGCATCGGTCGCCTGGCCGCCGGTGTGGCTCACGAAATAGGCAACCCGATCACCGGCATTGCCTGCCTGGCGCAGAACCTGCGCGAGGAGCGCGAAGAAGATGGCGAGTTGAAGGAAATCAGCAGCCAGATTCTCGAACAGACCAAACGCGTTTCACGCATCGTGCAATCGCTGATGAGTTTCGCCCACGCAGGCAGCCATCAGCACTCGGACGAAGCTGTCTGTCTGGCTGAAGTGGCACAGGACGCTATTGGTTTGCTTGCTCTGAACCGACGTAACTTCGAAGTCCAGTTCTATAATCTGTGCAACCCCGAGCACTGGGTCGATGGCGACCCGCAACGGCTTGCTCAGGTGCTGATCAACCTGCTCTCCAACGCCCGTGACGCCTCGCCGGCAGGCAGCGCAGTCAGGGTCAGGAGCGAAGCATCCGAACACACTGTCGATCTGATCGTAGAAGACGAAGGCAGTGGAATTCCCAAGGCAATCATGGATCGATTGTTTGAACCGTTCTTCACCACCAAGGACCCGGGTGAAGGGACCGGACTGGGCCTCGCGCTGGTCTATTCCATCGTTGAAGAGCATTATGGACAGATCACCATCGACAGCCCGGTTGATACCGAGCACGAGCGCGGTACCCGTATTCGGGTAACACTTCCGCGCCATGTCGAAGCGACGTCCGCCGTGAACTGAGCCCGTCGAGAGAATTGAATAAATGCCCCATATTCTGATCGTCGAAGACGAAACCATCATCCGCTCCGCCCTGCGTCGCCTGCTGGAACGTAACCAGTATCAGGTCAGCGAAGCAGGTTCGGTGCAGGAAGCCCAGGAACGTTTCAGCATTCCCTCGTTCGATCTGATCGTCAGCGATTTGCGCTTGCCCGGGGCTCCCGGTACTGAGCTGATAAAGCTTGGCGAGGGCAAACCGGTGCTGATCATGACCAGCTATGCGAGCCTGCGATCGGCTGTCGACTCCATGAAAATGGGCGCTGTCGATTACATCGCCAAGCCGTTCGATCACGACGAAATGCTCCAAGCGGTTGCGCGCATCCTGCGTGATCGCCAGACCGTGCAAAGCATTCAGGCTGATCGCAGCGCGGCCAAAGCAGCAAGCCCGGATAAAGCGGGCGCGGATAACAGCAACGGCGAAATTGGCATCATCGGCTCCTGCGGCCCGATGCAGGATCTCTACAGCAAAATTCGTAAGGTCGCCCCTACCGATTCGAACGTGCTGATTCAGGGTGAATCAGGAACGGGTAAAGAGTTGGTGGCGCGTGCCCTGCACAACCTGTCGCGTCGCGCCAAGGCACCGATGATTTCGGTCAACTGCGCGGCGATTCCGGAAACCCTGATCGAGTCCGAACTGTTCGGCCACGAAAAAGGCGCGTTCACTGGCGCAAGCGCCGGTCGTGCCGGACTTGTGGAAGCGGCAGATGGCGGCACACTGTTCCTCGACGAAATCGGCGAACTGCCGCTGGAAGCCCAGGCGCGCCTGTTGCGCGTGCTGCAGGAAGGCGAAATTCGTCGCGTGGGCTCCGTGCAATCACAGAAAGTGGATGTCCGCCTGATCGCGGCAACCCACCGGGACCTGAAAAGCCTGGCCAAAGTCGGCCAGTTCCGCGAAGACCTTTATTACCGTCTGCATGTCATTGCCTTGAAGCTCCCGGCATTGCGCGAGCGCGGTAACGACGTACTGGATATCGCCCGCGCCTTCCTGACCCGTCAAAGCCTGAAAGCCGGTCGTAACGACCTGCGATTCGCCCCCGACGCAGAGCTCGCCATTCGCCAGTACACCTGGCCCGGTAACGTGCGTGAGCTTGAAAACGCCGTGGAGCGAGCGGTCATTCTGTGTGAAAGCCCGGAAATCTCTGCGGAATTGCTGGGCATCGACATCGAGTTGAGCGATCTGGACGACGACTTCATCGGCCTCGCCCCGCAGCAAGGCTCGTCCAGCTCCACCAGCCATGAGCCCACGGAAGACCTGTCTCTGGAAGATTACTTCCAGCACTTCGTTCTTGAGCATCAGGACCACATGACCGAGACCGAGCTGGCGCGCAAACTGGGCGTGAGTCGTAAATGCCTGTGGGAACGCCGTCAGCGCCTGGGCATTCCTCGCCGCAAGGGCGTTGCCAGCGAAACCTGACCACAAGGCTCTGGCCTGCGCCTTCCGGTCAGGCCAGAAACTGTTACCTTCACACGATGCACGTAACAAAAGCCGGGGTTTACGGTAACGAAAACCCCGGCTTTTTTGTGTCGGCAAAACAGCCAAACCGCTACAGCCCCCGGTTTTAAAGGGTTTTCAAAAGTTGGCACAGCTCCTGCTATATATCCAGTACAAGAACAACAAAAACACGCAGTGCTAAACACCATAATAAAAACAATACGAATCGACTCACGCATAACAAGAACAACACGGCGGAGGCGCAGCTAACTGATTCTTTTGGAGAGGCGTTGTATTTGGGGCTTGCCCCGCAACCAGGCCGAGAACAACAAAAACTACCCTTAGGTAGCGCCTGAACTGGTTGGATCGAATGATCATTGCAACACAGCGACCAAAGCAATCCGTTTGCTCTTGACTCCCGATTGGGAGGTTTCACAGACGAAAGTCTCGTGAATGGGCACTCAACAAAAACAAGAAGCCCACAGACAAAATAAAAATAAGAGCACACACTTTGGGGGAGCTTCGGCTCCCCCAGTAGCTTCTGAAGAAAACTTCCTCACTCCCCCCTGATTGAAACGAGATATCTCATCTGTAGGAGCGCGCTTGCCCGCGATTCAGGCGCCGCGGTCTCGCAGGCACACCGAGTCATCGTTCATCGCGGGCAAGCGCCCTCCTGTTGGGGTTCTGTTTGCTGAACGCGCAGCTTCCTACACCATCCCCTGACTAAATGCTAGAATCCCCGCCCATCATGCGGTCATTCCTCATTTATGGCCGAATATTCCTTCAAACAGTGCATCCCATGCTGAAGAAGCTGTTCCAGTCATTTCGTACTCCACTGCGTAAACCGCAGCAACATATCCGCAGCACGCCTGAAGTGCTCAACAGCAGCCAACACTCGCTGCAACGCGGCCAATTCAGCCGTTATGCGGTGAATATCGTTGAGCGTCTGCAAAATGCGGGCTATCAGGCTTATCTCGTCGGCGGCTGCGTTCGCGACCTGATGCTGAACATCACGCCCAAGGATTTCGACGTCGCCACCAGCGCCACGCCGGAGCAGGTCCGTGCCGAATTCCGTAATGCCCGTATCATCGGCCGCCGTTTCAAACTGGTTCACATCCACTTCGGTCGTGAAATCATCGAGGTGGCGACGTTCCGCGCCAATCATCCGCAAGATGATGAAGAAGAGGACAGCAACCAGTCTTCGCGTAACGAAAGCGGCCGGATTCTGCGTGACAACGTTTACGGCACCCTTGAAGACGACGCCCAGCGCCGCGACTTCACGATCAACGCCCTGTATTACGACCCGGTCAGCGAGCGCATTCTCGACTACGCCAACGGCGTACACGACATTCGCAATCGCCTGATCCGCCTGATTGGCGATCCGGAGCAGCGCTACAAGGAAGACCCGGTCCGCATGCTGCGCGCCGTGCGTTTCGCCGCCAAGCTGGACTTCGGCATCGAAAAGCACAGCGCCACGCCGATTCGACCGCTGGCACCGATGCTGCGTGATATTCCGTCGGCGCGTCTGTTCGAAGAAGTGCTCAAACTGTTCCTGTCCGGCTACGCCGAACCCACCTTCGAAATGCTGGTGGACCTGGAACTGTTCGACCCGTTGTTCCCGGCCAGCTCCCAGTCTCTGGAATACCGTCCGACCTACACCCACACGCTGATCAGCCAGGCGTTGCGCAACACCGACCTGCGCATCAAGCAGAACAAACCGGTAACGCCGGCATTCCTGTTCGCTGCCCTGCTGTGGCCTGCGCTGCCAGCCAAAGTGCTGCGCCTGCAGGAACGCGGCATGCCGCCAATCCCTGCCATGCAGGAAGCGGCCAACGAGCTGATCATCGAGCAGTGCCAGCGTATTGCGATTCCGAAGCGCTTCACCATGCCGATTCGGGAAATCTGGGACATGCAGGAACGTCTGCCGCGCCGCTCCGGCAAGCGCGCCGACCTGTTGCTCGACAATCCACGCTTCCGGGCCGGTTACGACTTCCTGCTGCTGCGTGAAAGCGCGGGCGAAGAAACCGATGGCCTGGGCGAATGGTGGACTGATTACCAGGACGCCAACGACAGCGAACGTCGCACGATGATCAGCGAGCTCGGCAGCAAGCCCGAAGCGGGAGCCCCGCGCAAACGTCGCCGCAGCAGTGGTGCCAAACGCAAACGTGCCGGTGGCGAACCGGCCGCATCGGGCGAGTAACACGTGGAACGCGTCTATATAGGCATGGGCAGTAATCTGGCTGCCCCCGCCGAGCAACTGCGTCATGCCATCAGGGCATTGGCCAGGTTGCCGCAGAGCCAGTGGGTCGGTGTCTCTTCCTTCTATGTAAGCGACTCGCTGCTACCCAATCAGCCGCGTTACACCAACGCCGTTGCAGCGCTGGACACCACCCTTGAACCGCTTGCCCTGCTCGACGCGCTACAGGCTATCGAACTGGATCAAGGCCGTGAACGCACCGAGCGTTGGGGCCCACGCACACTGGACCTGGACATTCTGGTATTCGGTGAGCGATTGATCGACGAACCCCGTCTCAAAGTGCCGCATTACCACATGCAGGCCCGGGCTTTCGTGCTCTACCCACTGGCCGAACTTGCGCCGGATCTGCAACTGGCCGACGGTCGCTCCCTGAGCAAATTGCTGACCCGCTGTCCGTTTGAAGGCATTGAGCGTTTAGTGCCGCAGGCGTAATAGCCCAGTGCCCGGTAACACAGCGCTCAACCGGTAACTCACCGGTAACACAGGCAATTGACTTAATCCCCCCTCATCACGAAGATAGGCGTCCCGCCAGCCTGTTCGCTGGCTTATGGGCGCAAGCCGGCTGCTTTTAAACACCGCACACGACGGTGTGCCTGCCTGAAACGGATGAATTCACGAGCTGCTCGCCGTAGTGTTCACCGCGCCTGACAGAGGACTTTTCCATGCCAGATATCACCGTAACGTCGTTGCAGGCTCTCAAGCAGAAAGGTGAAAAGATCACCATGCTGACGTGCTATGACGCGACCTTTGCCCATGCCGCAAGCGAAGCAGGCGTCGAAGTGCTGCTGGTCGGCGACTCGTTGGGCATGGTCCTGCAAGGGCATGACAGCACACTGCCCGTGACCACCGCCGACATGGCCTATCACGTCGCCAGCGTGAAACGCGGTAATCAGGGCGCGCTGATCATGGCCGATCTGCCCTTCATGTCCTACGCCACCCTTGAGCAAACCTACGCCAACAGCGCTGCGCTGATGCAGGCGGGTGCGCACATGGTCAAGATTGAAGGCGCAGCATGGCTGGCGGAGTCGATTCGTCTGTTGGCAGATCGTGGTATCCCGGTCTGCGCGCACATGGGCCTGACTCCGCAGTCGGTCAATGTGCTGGGCGGTTACAAGGTTCAAGGTCGCCTGGAATCCCAGGCACGGCAAATGCGTGCAGACGCCATCACTCTGGAACAGTCCGGTGCGGCAATGCTCTTGCTGGAATGCGTGCCGAGCGAACTGGCTCAGGAAATCAGCCATGCCGTGAAAATCCCGGTCATCGGCATTGGTGCGGGCAGTGCCACTGACGGCCAGGTGCTTGTCATGCACGACATGCTTGGCCTTTCCATTACCGGACGCGTGCCCAAATTCGTGAAGAACTTCATGGTCGGCCAGCCAGACATTCAGGCGGCCTTGCGCGCTTATGTCAGCGCCGTCAAAGACGTCAGCTTCCCCGGCACTGAACACGGATTCTCGGCATGAACACAGTAAAAACCGTACGCGAATTACGCGCTGCCATCGCTCGCGCCCGCAGTGAAGGCAAGCGGATCGGCCTGGTGCCGACCATGGGCAACCTGCACAGCGGCCATGCGGCCCTGGTCACCAAAGCAGCGCAGCGCGCGGACTTCGTGGTAGCGACTATTTTCGTCAACCCCATGCAGTTCGGCCCCAACGAAGACCTGGCGACCTACCCTCGCACCCTGGCTGCCGATCAGGAAAAGCTGCTTGAGGCTGGCTGTCATTTGCTGTTTACGCCCAACGTCGAAGAGATGTATCCCCATGGCATGAAGGATCAGACCGTGGTCAGCGTGCCGGTTATCTCTGAAGGTCTGTGCGGCGCCAGTCGTCCCGGCCATTTCGATGGCGTGTCAACGGTGGTCAGCAAGCTGTTCAACATGGTCCAGCCTGATCTGGCGGTGTTCGGTGAAAAAGACTTTCAGCAACTGGCGGTCATTCGTGCGCTGGTTCGCGACCTGAACATGCCGATCCAGATCATTGGTGAGCCGACCGTGCGCGCCGACGATGGCCTGGCGCTGTCCTCGCGTAATGGTTACCTCAATGAAGAACAGCGCGCGACTGCGCCAGTGCTTTACAAGGTCATCCAGCAGATCGGTGCAGCCGTTGATAGTGGCGACAAAAACTTCGTCACTTTACTGGACGCTGGTAAGCGCCAGCTCGAAGCCGCAGGGTTGCGCCCTGACTATCTGGAAATCCGCGAAGCTACCAGCCTGCGCCCTGCAACGGCTCAGGACGACGATCTGGTTATTCTGGCAGCGGCTTTTCTGGGCAAGACCCGTTTGATCGATAATCTGCATCTGAACCGCGAGCAGCATTGAAGCCAACGATTTGAAGGCTCTCTTGTAGGAGCTGCCGAAGTCTGCGATGGCGGTGTGTCAGGTTGAATGCAATCGAAGCCTTCGCCAGCTCCTACAATGGTGGTGCCTGCAATCAGGCAATGAACTTAGCCACACCCGCAATGCCCTATTCGTAACGGTTTCATCGTCTGTTCATCCAACAGACAGCAACATGTGAAATAGTACCGGGCACCGAGCAGTTCAGGCGCAGACACAGCCGCACATAATGTTTAGTCTTGGTGTCACGATTAAAAAGTCTGCTTATCTTCGCTTTCAGTGTTTAGCCAGTTCCAAGTACAAGGAAACCCGCAGCGATGGCGTACTACCGCACCCCTTCTGACGTGACCGCTCTGCCTGCATGGCAAGCGCTCAACCAACACCGCCAAGCCATGCAGGATTTCAGCATGCGCGAAGCCTTCAATGCTGATCCGCAGCGTTTCGACCAGTTCACCCTCAGCAGCTGCGGACTGTTTCTCGATTACTCGAAAAACCTGATCAACGCCGAAACACGTGACCTGCTGGTCAAGCTGGCCAACGAAGTAGGCCTCAAAGACGCCATCAAGGCGCAATATGACGGCGAACTGGTCAACTCTTCCGAAGGTCGCCCTGCGCTGCACACCGCGCTGCGCCGCCCGGTGGGCGACAAGCTGAACGTCAATGGCGTCAACGTGATGCCGGATGTGCACAAAGTGCTGAACCAGATGACCGATCTGGTCGGCCGCATTCACGATGGTCTGTGGCGCGGTTACAGCGAAAAGCCGATCACCGACGTGGTGAACATCGGCATCGGTGGCTCGTTCCTCGGCCCTGAGCTGGTGTCTGAAGCGCTGCTTTCCTACGCGCAGAAAGGCGTGCGCTGTCATTATCTGGCTAACATCGACGGCAGTGAATTCCATGAACTGACCATGAAGCTTCGAGCTGAAACGACGCTGTTCATCGTTTCGTCGAAGACCTTCACTACCCTGGAAACGCTCAAGAACGCCACCGCGGCGCGTGCCTGGTATCTGGCACAAGGCGGTTCCGAGGCCGAGTTGTATCGCCACTTCATCGCTGTTTCCAGCAACAACGCCGCAGCCGTGGCGTTTGGCATCCGCGAAGAGAACATCTTCCCGATGTGGGACTGGGTCGGCGGTCGTTACTCGCTGTGGTCGGCCATTGGTCTGCCTATTGCGCTGGCCATCGGCATGTCCAACTTCAAGGAGCTGTTGTCCGGCGCGTATTCCATGGATCAGCACTTCCTGACCGCACCGTTCGAACAGAACATGCCGGTGCTGCTGGGCTTGCTGGGCGTCTGGTACGGTAATTTCTGGGGTGCGCAGAGCCACGCGATCCTGCCGTACGATCACTACCTGCGTAACATCACCAAGCACTTGCAACAGTTGGACATGGAGTCCAACGGCAAAAGCGTTCGTCAGGACGGCACGCCTGCGCTGACCGACACTGGCCCGGTAATCTGGGGCGGCGTAGGCTGCAATGGTCAGCACGCTTATCACCAGTTGCTGCATCAAGGCACCCAACTGATCCCGGCTGATTTCATCGTACCGATCGTCAGCTTCAACCCGGTGTCCGATCACCATCAGTGGTTGTACGCCAACTGCCTGTCCCAGAGCCAGGCCCTGATGATCGGCAAGACCCGCGCCGAAGCCGAAACCGAATTGCGCGACAAAGGCCTGAGCGAAGAGGACGTGCAGAAGCTTGCACCACACAAGGTCATTCCGGGTAACCGTCCGAGCAACACCCTGGTGGTCGAGCGCATCAGCCCTCGTCGCCTGGGTGCGCTGGTGGCGATGTATGAACACAAGGTGTTCGTGCAAAGCGTGGTCTGGGGCATCAATGCCTTTGACCAGTGGGGCGTGGAGCTGGGCAAGGAGATGGGTAAAGCCGTTTACCAACGCCTGACCGGCGGCACCGAAACGCCAGCCGATGACGCTTCGACTCAAGGTCTGATCAACTACTTCCGCGGCCGTCACCGCGGCTGATCGACCTCAAGCGACACCCAGACCCGCTGCTCTCGCAAGAGACGGCGGGTTTTGTTTTCTGGGGTGTAAATGCATATTGCTGACACAACACCGCCCCCCCTGTGGGAGCTGGGCTTGCCCGCGATAAAGGCGCCTCGGTTGATCAGGTACACCGGGGCGCTCTTATCGTCGGAATGCCGCCCAGACGAAGCTCAGCTCCCACAGGGAATAGCATTTCAGGCCAGACTCAGCTTGACTCAACCCGCGCCAACGAGCGATCCAGTTCGGTTCTGGCCATGCCGATCAAGTGCACCACCGAAAACGCCAGGTCACGTTTCGGACCATTGAGGCTGTCACCAGACTCGTAAGCCGTCGCGGCAGCGCAACGCAGGAGTTCGCTGACGTGCAGCAGGGATTCTTCCAGAGAGATGTTGGGTGGATCCGGTGTTACTTTTTTCATGCAGGTTGCTCCAGTTAGGGCCACCGGATGTTCGCTGCTAAACAGACAAGAGGTGGCAGCTTTGTCGCGGGTTAGCAGACCGGCGCAACCTACAAAACCGGCGCACTCGAAAGTGCCCCACGCAAAGCCGCCATAAGCGGTAAAGCGCGTCGTAGAAATTGCGAAACAGGCTGCTAAACCCGATCACTGATGAGCAGTGACCGGCGCAGCCTAGAGAGCAAAATCCACCCACGCAAGGGGTCAGGATTTTCTAGGAAACTTCACTCACAGGAAAGAGAGAAGTCTGTCGGAACAGGCCTATATTTGAAGGATTTAGTGAGCGCAGGTAACAGATATCTACGGCATTGCCGACAAAACTTGAACCAGAGAGCGAAGCGAGGCATGGTCTGCTAAAGAGTCCAACCACGACCATCGTCACGAATTGAAATGAAATCTCATGTGGGAGCGAATTCATTCGCGAAGGGGACGGCACATCCAAAGAATTTGCGTGATCAGAAATACCACCTTCCCGAATAAATTCGGCCCCACACCCTGCTGACGCGTGTACCCACTCCTGAAAGCGTTGTTAAAGAGCCCTAATGGAATTCATCCGCAGTCGTATCGAAACCCAGGTCATGAGCCTGACGGGCTTGTCTCTCGGCCAACTCGATCTGGAAAATCCCAAGGGCGATCCGGGTCTGTTCGGGCCAGACGCCGTCTGCTGGCGAGTACATGGGGACTTTCCCTCCATGTTGATTGGCGGCATCAGCGCTCTGATGCTGCAGGCCTTGCACCCACTGGCGCTGGCGGGCGTGTGGGATCACTCCAACTTTCGTCAGGACATGCTCGGCCGGCTGCGGCGCACCGGGCAGTTCATTTCGGGCACGACGTTCGGCTCAACCCACGACGCCAACTGGTTGATCGATAAAGTCAGGACCATCCATTTGCAAGTCACCGGCACCGCGCCAGATGGCCGACCTTATGCCGCAAGCGACCCGGATTTGCTGACATGGGTGCACGTAGCCGAAGTCAGCAACTTCCTCGCGGCGCACCTTCGCTACCTGAATCCTGAACTTTCATTGGCAGATCAGGATAAGTACTACGACGAAACCGCCGTGATCGCAGAGCGTCTCGGCGCCCGGAACGTGCCCCGCTCTGCCCGGGCCGTTGCCGAGTACCTGAAACAGATACGCCCTCAATTACTGTGCGACGAGCGCAGCCGGGAAGTGCTGCGCATCCTGCTCAACGCACCCGCACCAAGTCTGCTGGCCAAACCCATGGGCGCACTGATGATGCAGGCGGGTATTGATCTGCTACCGGACTGGGCAAGCGAGATGCTGGGCGTGCAGCAGACCGCACTCCAGCGACACCTGGTCCGCGCAAGCGTAAAGCGCAGCGCGCCGGTGTTGCGCTGGGCTGTTCGCAACGGGTCGATTCATCGGGCGCAGCGGCGGATGGGCCTCTGATCGCCAAAACCAAGACTGCCCAGTTCTCGGTTGGAAGCTCTCCCGCCTTCTGTGCCAACATGTCTTCTGATCAAAACGAATCAGGCCGTCTGCTCTGTGCCTGACGTAAACCCAATAAGAATGAGGATCCGCGCCATGCAAGACGTCGTTATCGTTGCCGCCACTCGTACCGCTGTTGGAAGTTTCCAGGGTTCACTGGCGAATGTCTCCGCAGTCGATCTGGGCGCAGCGGTTATTCGCCAGCTACTGGCGCAGACCGGAATTGAGGGTGCGCAGGTCGATGAAGTCATCATGGGGCAGGTGCTCACGGCCGGTGCCGGTCAGAACCCGGCGCGTCAGGCAGCGATCAAGGCAGGCCTGCCGTTTGCAGTTCCGGCAATGACCCTCAATAAAGTCTGCGGCTCGGGCCTCAAGGCTCTGCACCTGGCAACTCAGGCCATTCGCTGTGGCGACGCCGAGGTGATCATTGCAGGCGGCCAGGAAAACATGAGCCTGTCCAACTATGTTATGCCGGGCGCACGAACCGGTCTGCGCATGGGCCACAGCACGCTGGTGGATACCATGATCAGCGATGGCTTGTGGGATGCATTCAACGACTATCACATGGGCATCACGGCGGAGAATCTTGCTGACAAGTACGAAATCAGCCGCGAAGCTCAGGATGCGTTCGCTGCATCCTCCCAGCAGAAAGCCGTTGCTGCGATTGAAGGCGGACGCTTCGTGGATGAGATCACGCCGATTCTGATCCCGCAGCGCAAAGGCGACCCTGTAGCTTTCGCTACAGACGAGCAACCGCGTGCTGGTACCACCGCTGAAACACTGGGCAAACTCAAACCGGCGTTCAAGAAGGATGGTTCGGTAACGGCCGGTAACGCCTCTTCGCTCAACGATGGCGCAGCGGCGGTCATTCTGATGAGTGCGTCCAAGGCGGCTGAGTTGGGCTTGCCTGTGCTGGCGCGTATTGCCGGGTATGCCAATGCCGGTGTTGACCCTGCAATCATGGGCATCGGCCCGGTCAGCGCAACGCGTCGCTGCCTGGATAAAGCCGGTTGGTCGATTGAGCAACTGGAGCTGATCGAAGCCAACGAAGCCTTCGCCGCGCAGGCGTTGTCTGTCGGTAAAGAGCTGGGTTGGGACATGGCGAAGGTCAACGTCAACGGCGGAGCCATTGCTTTGGGCCACCCGATTGGCGCATCAGGCTGCCGGGTGCTGGTTACTCTGCTGCACGAGATGATCAAGCGCGATGCCAAAAAAGGTCTGGCGACGCTGTGTATTGGCGGTGGTCAGGGCGTGGCGCTGGCTTTGGCGCGGTAATCAAAACCTCTGACCTGGAATACGAATTTTTGGAGCAGAGCTTGGTCTGGGCGGCATTTCCGACGATAAACGAAAACCCGGCCTGCCTTCGA
>NZ_JAWHNU010000030.1:33205-68024 GCF_032582135.1 Pseudomonas syringae group sp. J309-1
ACTGCGACACATGCATCGCGGGCAAGCCCTGCTCCCACAAGGATTGCATTCACAACCTGAAATCAGGCCTTACCTGAAACTGTCGCGCCTACATCCTGGGCCTTGCGACGCTGTGTATCGGCGGTGGTCAGGGCGTGTCGCTGGCGTTGGCGCGGTAATCAAAACCTCTGACCTGGAATACGAATTTTGGGAGCAGAGCTTGGTCTGGGCGGCATTCCGACGATAAACGAAAACCCGGTCTGCCTGCGAACTGCGACACATGCATCGCGGGCAAGCCCTGCTCCCACAAGGATTGCATTCACAACCTGAAATCAGGCCTTACCTGATAAACTGCCGCGCCTACATCCTGCCTAGGCGCTTTGCATGTCTTCCTTGATTCAGGCGCTCAGCGTCGCCCTCGATAACCGTCAACCGCTGCTTGCTGAGCTGCATCAGCAAGGTACGGACTGTTACCGGCTGTTCCACGGCAGCCAGGAAGGCGCGAGCGGTCTGACCCTCGACCGTTACGGCCCGCAACTGCTGGTGCAAAGCTTCCATACACGTCTGGAGCGCGATGCCTTGCTTGAGCTGCATGCCGCCGTAAACGCCCGGCTTGGCCTGGATTTACTGCTGGTTTACAACGACCGCTCCCAAGGCAACTCGCGGATTGATCGCGAAGACGCCGTCTACAAGGCCGAACCAGCAGCACTGGAAGACCTGATTGGCCACGAATGGGGTCTCAATTATCGTGTGCGCGGGCGGCATGCCGGGCAGGACCCGTTGCTGTTTCTCGACCTGCGAAACACCCGGGGCTGGGTCAAGCAGCACAGTAAAGGCAAAAGCGTGCTCAACCTGTTCGCTTATACCTGCGGTGTTGGCCTGAGCGCTGCGGCGGGCGGAGCCAGCGAGGTGTGCAACCTGGACTTCGCCGAAGGCAACCTGGCAGTGGGTCGTGAAAACGGTGCACTTAATCCGCAGCTGCCAGGCATGTCGTTCATTCAGTCCGACTACTTTCCGGCGATCCGCCAATTGGCAGGCTTGCCCATCACCCAGCGACGCGGACACAAACTGCCCGATTACGTGAAGCTTGAACAGCGTCAGTACGATCTGGTGCTGCTCGACCCACCTGCATGGGCGAAAAGCGCTTTCGGCACAGTGGACTTGCTGCGCGATTATCAAAGCCTGCTCAAGCCTGCGCTGCTGACCACCGCCGACAATGGCGTATTGATCTGCTGCAACAATCTGGCAAAAGTCAGCATGGATGATTGGCGCGAGCAGGTATTGCGCTGCGCAACCAAGATCGGGCGCCCGGTCCGCGATTGGCAGGTCATGCCGCCCGCTGCAGACTTCCCTTCAATGGACAATCAGCCACCGCTGAAGACCCTGATCTTGCATCTCTGATTGCCGTACAGAGTTTAGGGAAATATCCCACAACATGGAGAGGCGGTGCCTTCGGAACCAGATTGGCATGCCATACTCCAAGGAGCTCCCATAAAGTCCGATAAAGAGAGACGACGCCTCACATGTCCAAAGGATTGATACGCGCGATTGGTACCCTTCTGGTCGTTTTCGGACTCTATAGCATTCTGGGCTTTCTGATTTTGCCCGGTGTTGGTTTGCGCATTGCCAACCAGCAACTGGAGAACTATTCCACCGTTCCGGCACGCCTGGAGCGCATTGAATTCAACCCCTACAGCCTGGAACTGACCCTGTGGGGCCTGAATATCGGCGCACCGGGCAAAGAACAGGTTGGTTTTGAAAAGCTTTACGCCGATCTGCAGATCGATAGCCTGTGGACCCGCGCCCTGCACTTGCAGGCTATTGAGTTGATCAAGCCCAAGACAGAGCTGTTATTCGATAAAAACGGCGCGCTGAACCTGACTCAGCTATTCAAGCTGCCGCCGAGCGACCCTGCTGCTGCCGAGGAACCCGCCAGCAAGCCCTTCCCGCTGCGCATCGACCAGATCAAACTGGCCGACGGTTACGTGCGTTTTCAAGACATGCGCCCCAGCGAACCGATTGAGTTCCTTTACGACAAACTGAATTTTGAGCTGAAAAACCTCAGCACATTGCCTGAAGACAATGCGGATATGACACTGGTCGCCGCAGGCCCGGATGGCGGCCAGATTGATTGGGTCGGACGTATAAGCCTGATTCCAATTACTTCCGAAGGCACTTTGAAAGTCACTGACAGCAAGATGAAGCTCTGGTGGCCTTATGTACGTGATGCCCTGCCGCTGGTATTGAAGGACGGTATACTCAATTTCAGTACGGCCTATTCGCTCAATCTTTCGAAAGAAACCGAACTCAAGCTGACTGACACTGCGCTAAGCATTGCGCCGCTCAGCATTGACGCTCCGGATGGACGCCCACTGGCGCGCTTGCAGCGTCTTGAAGTAACCGAGAGCTCCGTCGACCTGGCTAAACAATTGGTCACTGTCGGAAAGATCCGCAGCACCCGACTGGAAACCTGGGCAGCGCTGGAGGCTGATGGTCAACTGGACTGGCAAAAGCTATTCGCCAGCCAGCCCGCCAAACCTGCTGCCAAATCAACAGCCTCGTCTGCACAGAAAGTTGCGGTGGACGACAAGGCTGCACCGGCACCGGCTACAGCCGACGCTCAACCACCGACTGCCAAACCCGCTGCGCCTTCCAAGCCGTGGCAAGTACTGCTCAAAGACGTGCAACTGCGTGACTATCAGGTTCACCTTGCAGACCGTAGCCAGAAAGAACCGGTCGCTCTGGACGTGGGTCCGCTCAATCTGGACATGCAGAACTTCGACAGCCTGAACAAATCACCGTTTACCCTGAAGCTCGATACCGGCGTCGGCAAGCAGGGCAAGCTTACCGCTGCGGGCGACGTAAATCTGAACCCGGTCAGCGCAAAGCTGCAGGTCACTGCTAAAGATATCGATCTACGTATTGCTCAGGCTTATATCAGCCCGTTTATTCAGCTGGAACTTCGCAGCGGTATGCTGGGTAGCGATCTGGCAGTCAATCTTAAAAGCACCGAGCCACTGGCGTTCAACATCAATGGCAAGGCGCAAGTCGAACAGTTGCACACGCTGGATACGCAGAAAAAACGTGACTTCCTCAAGTGGCAAAAGCTCACGCTGGAAGGCCTCAATTATGAGCACGGCGACAGTCTGAACATTGCCAAGGTCAATCTGGAGCAGCCTTACGCCCGCTTCATGATCAACAACGACCGGACGACCAACATCGATGACCTGCTGATCCCGCAACCGGAAGACAAAAAGCCAGTCGCCAAAACCAGCGCTTCAGCCCGTAAGGAAAAGCCGCTGGGCATTCGTATCGGTGAGGTGAATATCAATGACGGCTCGGCCAACTTTGCCGACTTCAGCCTGACACCGAACTTCGCCACCGCCGTTCAACAACTCAATGGACGCATCGGCACGCTGGATAATCGCCAGTCCAATCCTGCCACTGTAAACGTGAACGGTAAGGTTGACCGTTATGCGCCAGTCACCATCAAAGGCAGCCTGAACCCGTTTGACCCGATGTCTGCGCTGGACATCGCCACCAGCTTCAAACGCGTGGAGCTGACCACACTGACACCTTACTCGGGCAAGTTCGCCGGGTATCGCATCCGCAAAGGCCGACTCAATCTGGACCTGCATTACAAGATCACCAAAGGCCAGCTGAAGGCTGAAAACAAGGTAGTGGTCGAGCAATTGGAGTTGGGCGAGAAGGTTGACAGCCCGGATGCCGTGGACCTTCCCCTGCGTCTGGCCGTTGCGCTGCTCAAAGACGTCAATGGACGGATATCCATTGAGCTGCCGGTATCAGGCGATTTGAACAACCCGCAGTTCAGCGTCATGCCGATTGTCTGGCAGACCCTGCGTAACCTGGTGGTACGCGCGGCAGCAGCACCGTTCAACTTCATTGGCGGGTTGGTCAGTGGCGGAGGCTCGGAGGACCTGAGCAGCATCAGATTTGCGCCGGGGGCCACCGACCTCAGCCCTGATACTCAGAAAGCGCTGGATAAGCTCGCAGCAGCGCTCAATGAGCGCCCTACCCTGCGTCTTGAGATTGAAGGTACCAGCGCAGCAAGCAGCGATGGCCCGTTCCTCGCCCAGCAGCGTCTTGAACGCGAATACCAGTACACGTACTACAAGATCCTGCAGCGCCGCGGCGACAAGGTTCCGGCCAGAGCAGGCATGGTTAATGTGCCAGACAATGAAAAAGCGCCGATGCTGGAAGGCATTTACCGCGCCCGTCTGAAGAAGCAGCCGCCAGCGCAATGGGCGGATCTGGGCAAGGAAGAGCGCTCCAACAAGATGCGCGCGGAGATTATTCAGTTCTGGAGCGGCAACGAGGTACTGTTGCGAGAGCTCGGGCAGAATCGTGCCAGCAGTATCAAGGATTACCTTGTGGACAAAGGCAAACTTGAAGACGAGCGCGTCTATTTCGTCGATGCCAGGCTTGGTCAGGCAGAGAAAGATGGCAGCGTGATCAGTCCATTGCATCTGGACAGTGAGTAACTTAACGCTATGCGCATTTATTTGATTTCATGTTTCGCAGTGCTGGCGGCACTGTCGGCTTCAGCTCAGGCTTCTACTTTGCGCTGCGGCAGCCAACTCATTAGCGCGGGTGACCGTGCGTTCGAGGTGCAGCAGAAATGCGGTATGCCCGTCAGCCAGGAAGTCATCGGCACCAAGGAGACCTTCAGCGGTAATTACCGCCAGTCCGAAGAGGTGAAGATTGAAGAATGGATCTACGGGCCGGACCACGGCATGTATCAGTACCTGCGCTTTGAAGGTGGTCGGCTGGTAAGAATAGACAGCAAGCGCGGGAATTGAAGGGAACACCCTCTAATCTTGTAGGAGCTGCCGAAGGCTGCGATGACGTTGCATCAGGATGAATGCATCGCAGCCTTCGGCAGCTCTCACCAACCATAAAATAACTGCTCGAATTTAAATTTTTTTTCTGCAGGCCTGCGGTGCGTCAGCGAAAAATGCGCTCCCTGACCAGATCCCATCGCGGGCAAGCGCGCTCCTACAGGTCCCCATTTGCTGCGCGACAGCGCTGTGTCAGGAACACTGAGCGACCTCCTACAGGTAATGGATTTAAATTGCAGAGCTGTATTTCAGAACCATAGAAAAAGCCCCGACGTTTCCGCCGGGGCTTTTAATGACCACATCCCTGTAGTCCTTCGCATGAACCTTTCCAGAATCAGCGGTTACCCATCCAGGCCACCCGCCAATCCCTTTACTCGTTCAGCGATGAATGTCTGATTACTCAGCTTTCAGGCCTGCAGCCGATACGTCTTTAACACCTTTGATTTTCTTGGTGATAGCGACGGCAGTGTTTTTCTGAGCTTCGGTCACTTTGACCATGGAGGACAGGGAAACCACACCTTTGTTGGTCTCAACCTTGATGTCCGAACCTGGGATGCCTTTTTCAGTCAGCAGGTCAGCTTTGACTTTAGTGGTGATCCAAGTGTCAGAAGTATCTTCTTTCACTTCTTGAGTAGTGGTGTTAGCAGCTACAACCATTGGGGTAGCGGCGGTCTGAGCGAAGGCAGCGTTGGCCATAGTCAGAGTCAGTGCAGTAGCGGTGGCAGCAGCAATAGCGAACTTCTTCATACGAGTAACTCCTGTTTTTCTCAGAAACTGCGCCAGCAAGTGGCAGCAGGGTTACTGGTATATATCGCAAGCGCTGTGCCAAGAATGAAACAGCCTTAAAAGCCAATAAAATCAGACACTTATAAAAACACCTGAATTTCGGAATCGTGCAGATTGCCCGCTCGTCACTACTTTCGCGTGCAAGATGCATGCTTTGCCCGCCTCACAAGAAAGTTCCGTAACTACTTAATTACACACATAAAAAAAGGATCCCGAAGGATCCCTTTTCTGTTACTTGCTGATCGACAGATCAGACGCCCGATGCTTTCGCAGCAGCAACGTCTTTGATCGACAGCTTGATGCGGCCACGGTTGTCGACGTCCAGTACCAGCACTTCGACTTCCTCGCCTTCTTTCAGGATGTCAGTCACTTTCTCAACGCGAGCATCGCTCAGCATGGAGATGTGAACCAGACCGTCCTTGCCAGGCAGGATGTTGACGAATGCGCCGAAGTCGACGATGCGCTCAACCTTGCCCACATAGATCTTGCCGATCTCGGCCTCAGCAGTGATACCCAGAACGCGCTGACGTGCTGCCTCAGCCGCTTCCTTGGTTTCGCCGAAGATCTTGATCGAGCCGTCGTCTTCGATATCGATCGAAGCTTTGGTCTCTTCACAGATCGCACGGATGGTCGCGCCACCTTTACCGATAACATCACGGATTTTGTCGGTATCGATTTTCATCGCGATCATGGTCGGAGCGTTTTCCGACAGCTCGGTACGCGACTGACCAATGATCTGGTTCATCTGACCGAGGATGTTCAGGCGCGCTTCCAGGGCTTGGCCCAGAGCGATTTCCATGATTTCTTCGGTAATGCCTTTGATCTTGATGTCCATCTGCAGCGCGGTAACACCTTTAGCGGTACCGGCTACTTTGAAGTCCATGTCGCCCAGATGGTCTTCGTCGCCCAGGATGTCGGTCAGGATGGCGAACTTCTCGCCTTCTTTAACCAGACCCATGGCGATACCGGCAACAGGTGCCTTCATCGGTACACCAGCGTCCATCAGCGCCAGGGAAGCACCGCAAACGGAAGCCATGGAGCTGGAACCGTTGGACTCGGTGATTTCCGAAACGATACGGATGGTGTACGGGAACACGTCAGCAGCAGGCAGCATGGCCTGAACCGAACGACGCGCCAGACGGCCGTGACCGATTTCACGACGACCAGCACCGCCCATACGACCACACTCGCCCACCGAGAACGGAGGGAAGTTGTAGTGCAGCATGAACGGGTCTTTTTTCTCGCCTTCCAGGGTATCGAGCAACTGCGCGTCACGTGCGGTACCCAGAGTGGCAACAACCAGTGCCTGAGTTTCGCCACGGGTGAACAGAGCCGAACCGTGAGTCTTCGGCAGAACACCGACTTCGATGTTCAGCGGACGTACAGTGCGAGTGTCGCGACCGTCGATACGTGGCTTGCCGTTAACGATGTTCTCACGAACGGTGCGGTATTCGATTTCACCGAAAGCTGCTTTGACTTCGCTGGCAGACGGGCTGCCTTCTTCTACAGCGAGTTTGGCAACGATCTGATCTTTCAGCTCGCCCAGACGCGCGTAACGGTCAGCTTTTACAGTGATGGTGTAAGCCTGGGAAATCGCGTCGCCGAACTCAGCGCGGATAGCGCTCAGCAGCGAAGTGGCTTCAGGCTTCGGCGTCCAGGCCCAGGTAGGCTTGGCAGCTTCAGCGGCCAGTTCTTTAACAGCCTTGATCACCGACTGGAACTCGTCGTGGGCGAACAGTACTGCGCCCAGCATCTGGTCTTCAGTCAGCTCTTTGGCTTCCGACTCAACCATCAGAACGGCTTCTTCGGTACCGGCTACAACCATGTCCAGGCTCGAAGCCTTGAGTTGCTCGTAGGTCGGGTTCAGCAGGTAGCCGGTGCTTTCGTGGAAAGCAACGCGAGCTGCGCCGATCGGGCCATCGAAAGGAATGCCGGAGATTGCCAGAGCAGCCGAAGTACCGATCATCGCAGCGACGTCCGGATCGGTTTTCTTGCTGGTGGAAACGACGGTGCAGACAACCTGCACTTCGTTCATGAAGCCTTCCGGGAACAGCGGACGGATCGGACGGTCGATCAGACGGGAAGTCAGGGTTTCTTTTTCGGAAGGACGGCCTTCACGCTTGAAGAAGCCACCAGGGATTTTACCTGCAGCGTAGGTTTTTTCCTGGTAGTGCACGGAAAGTGGGAAGAAGCCTTTGCTTGGGTCTGCTGTCTTGGCGCCGACCACAGTCACAAGTACGGTGACGTCGTCGTCAACGGTGACCAATACAGCACCTGAAGCTTGACGGGCAATACGGCCAGTCTCGAGGGTTACGGTCGATTGACCGAATTGAAATTTCTTGATTACCGGGTTCACGGTTTCCTACCTTCTTTGTGGCTCTTGGGGAACTGGTTTCTTGCGAATTCTTGGGCGGTGCGGGGAATCGGCCCCACGACTGTCCAGATACAACTAGAGGCTGGGAGCCTGCCAGCCTTACCGAAAAACGGTAAGACAACGACAGACAACCAACCTCTATCCGAGTCGTTATTAGCGACGCAGACCCAGACGACCGATCAGGGCGCTGTAACGGCTAACGTCCTTACCTTTCAGGTAATCCAGCAGCTTACGACGCTGGTTTACCATACGGATCAGACCACGACGCGAGTGGTGATCTTTACCGTTGGCCTTGAAGTGGCCTTGCAGTTTGTTGATGTTGGCGGTCAGCAGTGCAACTTGCACTTCTGGCGAACCAGTATCACCAACAGCTTGCTGGTAGTCGGTTACGATCTGAGCTTTTTCTTCAACGCTGAGTGCCATGTGGGCAATCCTTTTATCAGGAAACCATTCCGAAGAGCGGTTTCAACAGGCCAAGGGCAAACCCTTGTATTAAAAGATGAGGAATGACCGTGCCTGTTAACAGCCATCCTCTCCCGGATCATTCACATGACCCGAGGTTCGGTCATTCTGACCGAATCAAACGACGTGGCGCGATCCGCCCGTCTTCGCTCACTTCACCGATACCGATGAAGCGACCATTGTGATCCTGCACCCGAACCATGCCGAACTGCGGCGCGTCCGGTGCTCTTACTGGCTGACCATGCAACCAGTAAAACGAACTGTGTTCCGAAAACTGCAATAACGGCCAGTCCTGCAAACCGCTGTCCGATGGCATCAGGAAGCGATCAACCGCTTCGTTACCGCCGTCGGCGTGCACTTGCTCCAACTCTTCCAGGGTGACCGTCTGGGTCAAGCTGAAAGGTCCGGCCTGTGTACGACGCAGTTGCGCGACATAAGCACCGCAACCCAGTTTCTCACCAATGTCTTCTACCAGGGTACGTATATATGTACCTTTGCTGCAATCGACCGAGAAGCGTGCAGTGTCTGCGTCACTTTCGAGCAATTCCAGGCGCGCAATAGTAACAGAACGCGGTTCGCGCTCCACTACTTCCCCGGCACGAGCGAGCTTGTAGAGCGGCTGCCCGTCACGCTTGAGCGCAGAGTACATGGGTGGTATCTGACTGATTTCACCGCGAAATTGCGGCAAAACCGCCTCGATATCGGCACGACCAACGGTCACCGGACGCGTCTGTAAAACATCACCTTCGGCATCGCCGGTAGTCGTGGTTTTACCTAATTGCGCCAGGGTTTCGTAGGACTTGTCTGAATCGAGCAGGTATTGCGAGAACTTGGTGGCCTCACCAAAGCACAACGGCAGGACGCCACTGGCCAAGGGGTCGAGGCTACCGGTGTGGCCGGCTTTCTCGGCATTGAGCAACCAACGCACCTTTTGCAAAGCCGCGTTGGAAGTGAAGCCCAGCGGTTTGTCGAGCAGGATGATCCCGCTGACGTTACGACGAATGCGCTTGACCTGAGCCACGCCTTATTCCTCGTTGCTTGCTGGCTTGGTGCTTTGCGGCGCGTCACCGGCATGCTGGCCGTCTTCGGCAACTGCACGTTCGATCAGGGCCGACAGGTGCGCACCACGCACGACGCTTTCGTCGTAGTGGAAGTGCAACTGAGGCACGCTGCGCAGTTTCATTTCACGGGCCAGTTGCATCCGCAGGAAGCCTGCAGCGGAATTCAGCACCTTGATGGTCTGCGAAATTTCTTCTGCGCTGTCCTGCCCCATGACAGTCATGAAAATCTTGGCGTGACCCACGTCGCGGCTTACATCAACCGCAGTGATGGTGACCAGACCGACACGCGGGTCCTTGATTTCGCGACGGATCAGTTGAGCCAGCTCACGCTGCATCTGATCGCCAATGCGTTGGGTACGGCTATATTCTTTTGCCATGTTTTGCTACCTGATACTGACCGGGGGCGAAACCCTCGCGGTCTGAAAGCGGCAAACGCCCGGCCTGACAGATGTCGGACCGGGCGTTGCGTGTTGAGCCCATGACAGGGTCTGCGGCATTTGCATGCGAAGACCTGCCATGGCTCCTATAGCTCGCGACTTAGAGGCTGCGAGCCACTTGGACCTTCTCGAAGACTTCGATCTTGTCACCGACTTTGACGTCGTTGTAGCTCTTGACGCCGATACCGCATTCCATGCCGGCACGAACTTCGGAAGCGTCATCCTTGAAGCGACGCAGGGATTCCAGCTCGCCTTCGAAGATAACGATGTCTTCACGCAGTACGCGAATCGGACGGTTACGGAAGACAACGCCTTCGATGACCATGCAACCAGCGATCGCGCCAAACTTCGGCGAACGGAACACGTCACGCACTTCGGCAATACCCAGGATATTTTCCCGAACATCGCTGCCAAGCATACCGGTAAGGGCTTTCTTGACGTCTTCGATGATGTCGTAGATCACGTTGTAGTAACGCATATCCAGACCTTCCTGCTCGACGATCTTGCGAGCGCCAGCATCGGCACGCACGTTGAAACCGAACAGTACAGCGTTGGAAGCCAGCGCCAGGTTAGCGTCGCTCTCGGTGATACCACCGACACCGCCGCCGACTACGCGCACTTGCACTTCGTCGTTACCCAGGCCGTTCAATGCGCCCTGCAGAGCTTCCAGGGAACCACGGACATCAGATTTGAGGACGATGTTAAGCGTCTTCTTCTCTTCCTGCCCCATGTTCTCGAAGATGTTCTCCAGCTTGCCAGCGTGAGCACGGGCCAGTTTGACTTCGCGGAACTTGCCTTGACGGAACAGAGCCACTTCACGGGCTTTCTTCTCGTCAGCCACTACGCTCATCTCGTCGCCAGCGTCCGGTGTACCGTCCAGGCCGAGAATCTCGACCGGAATGGATGGACCTGCTTCCTTGATTGGCTTGCCGTTCTCGTCGAGCATGGCGCGAACACGGCCATAGTTCGAACCGACCAGGACCATGTCGCCCTGACGCAGCGTACCGTCCTGAACCAGAACAGTAGCGACTGGACCACGGCCCTTGTCGAGACGCGATTCAACAACAACACCACGGCCAGGAGCCGACGGAGTTGCAGTCAGTTCCAGAACTTCAGCCTGCAGCAGTACGGCTTCGAGCAGTTCGTCAACACCGGTACCCATCTTCGCGGAGACCGAAACGAACGGTGTTTCACCGCCCCACTCTTCGGACGTCACGCCGTGAACCGACAGTTCACTGCGGATGCGGTCCAGGTCAGCGCCCGGCTTGTCGATCTTGTTCACGGCAACTACCAGCGGAACACCGGCAGCCTTGGCGTGTTGCACGGCTTCGATGGTCTGTGGCATCACGCCGTCGTCAGCAGCAACGACCAGAATCACGATGTCAGTCGCCTTGGCACCACGAGCACGCATTGCGGTAAACGCAGCGTGACCCGGGGTGTCGAGGAACGTGACCATGCCGCGTTCGGTTTCAACGTGGTAAGCACCGATGTGCTGGGTAATACCACCGGCTTCGCCAGCAGCAACCTTGGCACGACGGATATAGTCGAGCAGGGAAGTCTTACCGTGGTCAACGTGGCCCATTACGGTCACAACCGGAGCACGGGAGAACGTCTCACCTTCGAACTTCAGCGATTCTGCCAGGGAATCTTCCAGGGCGGTGTCGCTGACCAGGGTCACTTTGTGGCCCAGTTCTTCAGCAACCAGTTGGGCAGTTTCCTGATCCAGAACCTGGTTGATGGTGGCTGGGGTGCCCAGCTTGAACATGAACTTGATGATCTCAGCTGCCTTGACCGACATTTGTTGTGCCAGGTCGCCGACAGAGATGGTCTCACCAATTTTCACGTCACGAACCAGAGGACCGGTTGGGCTCTGGAAGCCGTGAGCGTTACGCTTCTTCAGCTTGGCCTTGCCACGACCACCACGACGGAAGCCATCGCTTTCTTCGTCAGTGGTACGCGGTGCAACGCGTGGCGCTGGCGCTTTCTCTTTAACAGAGGCGCGATGCGGGGCGTTCTTGCGATCGCCGTCACCACCACGAGCATTGCGATCATCGCTGCGCGGTTTGTCCGGGCGACGCTGTTCGTCACGCTTGCGCACTTCGGCAACCGGTGCCGGAGCAGGTGCAGCAGGTGCTTCCTGAACAGGCTGGGTAACCGGAGCTGGCGCAGCTACGGCTTCAGAGGCAGCAGGTGCTGGCGCTGAAGGCTGATTACGCGCTTCTTCTTCGGCGCGGCGCTTGGCTTCTTCTTCAGCCTTCTGACGAGCAGCATTTTCTACGGCGCGACGTTCATCAAGCTCGCGCTTGCGCTCGGCCTCGATTTCTTCCGGGCTGCGCTGCACGAATACTTTCTTCTTGCGTACTTCAACGCTGATGCTTTTGCTGCCAGCAACACGCAGGGTGCTGGTGGTTTTACGCTGCAGCGTGATCTTGCGTGGTTCTTCCACTTTCGCCTTGTGACTGCTTTTCAAGTGAGTCAGCAAAGATTGCTTCTCACTGTCAGTCACCTTTTCTTCGGCGGCGGTGTGCGGCAGACCTGCCTCACGCATCTGCTGCAACAGGCGCTCTACCGGTGTTTTGACCTCATCGGCCAGTTGTTTCACCGTGACTTGCGTCATGCACTTCTCTCCTCAGGCCGCGCCTAATTACTCGAACCAGTGGGCTCGGGCGGCCATGATCAACTTGCCGGCACGAATATCATCAATGCCGTCGATGTCGAGCAGATCGTCAATAGACTGCTCGGCCAGGTCTTCGCGGGTAATTACGCCGCGCACCGCCAGTTCCATCGCCAAATCCTTGTCCATACCCTCAAGCGAGAGCAGGTCTTCGGCCGGATGGGCGTCTGCCAGCTTTTCCTCTGTAGCGATGGCTTTGGTCAACAAACGATCCTTGGCCCGAGCACGAAGCTCGTTGACGGTTTCCTCGTCAAAGCCGTCGATGTTGAGCATCTCCTCCACCGGTACATAGGCAATCTCTTCCAGGCTGGTGAAGCCTTCATCTACCAGCACTTGCGCCAGGTCTTCGTCGACTTCCAGCTCGTCGATGAAGTTGCGCAGGATGTCTCCGGTTTCTGCTTGCTGCTTGGCCTGGATGTCCGATTCGGTCATTACGTTCAGGGTCCAACCGGTCAGTTGACTGGCCAGACGCACGTTCTGACCGCCACGACCAATGGCCTGAGCCAGGTTGTCGGCACCGACCGCGATGTCCATTGCATGGGCGTCTTCATCTACGATGATTGCCGCCACTTCAGCCGGGGACATCGCGTTGATGACGAATTGAGCCGGATTGTCATCCCACAGGACGATATCCACTCGTTCGCCACCCAGTTCGCCCGAAACAGCCTGAACTCGCGAACCACGCATACCAATACAGGCACCTTGCGGGTCGATTCGTTTGTCCTTGGAGCGAACAGCGATTTTTGCACGTGAGCCCGGGTCACGAGAGGCAGCCATCACCTCAATCAGACCTTCAGCGATTTCCGGCACTTCAATGCGGAAAAGCTCAATCAGCATCTCTGGCGCTGTACGCGACAGAATCAGCTGGGGACCACGGTTTTCAGTGCGAATTTCCTTCAGCAGAGCCCTTAGACGGACACCTACACGGAAGGTTTCGCGGGAAATAATGTCTTCACGAGCCAGCAGCGCTTCGGCATTGTTGCCCAGGTCAACGATAACGTTGTCGCGGGTAACTTTCTTGACAGTGCCGGAGATGATTTCGCCCAGTCGTTCACGATAGGCGTCAACCACTTGCGCACGCTCGGCTTCGCGAACTTTCTGCACAATAACTTGCTTGGCAGTCTGCGCGGCGATACGGCCGAACTCGATGGATTCGATTTTTTCTTCGATCAGGTCACCGGCTACGGCACCTGGCCTTTTCTCTTGAGCCTGATCGACAGCCAGCTCGTACGCTGGATCGTCAAGATCTTCATCTTCGACTACTGTCCAGCGACGGAAAGTCTCGTAGTTACCCGTCTGACGGTTGATCTCTACACGCAGCTCAACTTCATCTTCAAAACGTTTTTTTGTCGCGGTGGCCAGGGCCAACTCAAGCGCTTCAAAAATCACATCTGCCGGAACGCCCTTTTCATTGGACACCGACTCAACAACCAGCAGTACTTCTTTGCTCATCGTACGCCTCGCCTTTCGCAAGCCATTGGATCCGCGGGATCCGCAGTATTTGGCACGTATCAGTCAAACGTGGGAATAATGTTGGCCTTGTCGATCATATCGATCGGCAACAGGAACTCGTGGTCTTCTACCTGCACCACAACGTCCTGCTCTTCTACACCACGCAGAAGGCCCTGAAAGTTGCGTCGTCCTTCGAAAGGCGAACGCAGCTTGATCTTCACTTGTTCACCGGCAAATTTTGCGAACTGCTCAATAGTGAACAGTGGGCGTTCCATGCCAGGCGAGGAAACTTCAAGGGTGTATTCAACGGAGATCGGATCTTCAACATCAAGAACACCGCTGATCTGACGGCTCACGATGGCGCAATCGTCCACCAGCACACCGCCCTCTTTATCGATATAAACGCGCAACATTGAGTGGCGACCTTGAGCTGAAAACTCAATACCCCAGCATTCATAGCCCAGGGCCACGACCACCGGGGCCAGCAAGGCCTGCAACTCTTCTAGCTTGCTCGACACCTGAACCCCCTCGTGCATGTATGTGCATGCTATGCAAAATAAAAAAATGGGCGAAACGCCCATCCTTGAAACGCCGTCGAACAGCGGCGTTGAAAGTGTCCAGCTAACAAAAAGCCCCTTAAAAGGGGCTCCTTAAACTGGTTGCGGGGGCCGGATTTGAACCGACGACCTTCGGGTTATGAGCCCGACGAGCTACCAGACTGCTCCACCCCGCGACAAAGCTGGGGCGGAAGTATACGACCGATCCCTTGCAGGGTCAATGTAACCTTCCACCTACAAGAAAGCCCGCAACAGCGGGCTCTCCTGATAATTGGTACCGAGAAGGGGACTCGAACCCCTACACCCTATGGGCACAACCACCTCAAGGTTGCGTGTCTACCAATTCCACCACCTCGGCAATACATCTTTGGCAGCCTCGAACATCACTGCCTGTTGAAACCTTACTTCTGCTCGGGAGCTTGAGGTACGTCAGCTGGAACAACCGCTGGCTTTTGCCCTTCGAGCACCGGAACATCATCTGCTGCCGGTTTTTGCTTCACTTCCATTACCGCTGGATCTGGCAAACCTTCCTGAGTCAGCTCATGAGCTTTCTCTTTAGCAAAGTAACCTAACCCCAAGCTGGTTATGAAAAAAGCTGCGGCGAGTATACCAGTAAACTTACTAAGAAAGGTAGAGGAACCTTGGCTTCCGAAGACAGTATTTGATGCACCTGCTCCGAAAGACGCGCCAGCGTCCGCACCCTTACCCTGCTGCAGCAGAACCAGGACAACAACGCCCAGAGCGGCCAACAGATGAAAAACGACTACGACTGTTTCCAGCATTTTTTCAGTTTCCCGCGGCGCGAATAATCGCACCGAACTCAGCTGCATTCAGGGAGGCACCACCAATGAGCCCCCCATCGATATCCGGCATGCCGAACAGTTCGACCGCATTGGCCGCCTTCACGCTGCCGCCATAAAGAAGTCGCACGCCTTGTGCGACCTCAGCATTCTCTTTCGCCAACTGTGCACGAATGGCTGCGTGCACGTCCTGCGCCTGTTGAGGCGAAGCGGTCAGCCCGGTGCCGATGGCCCAGACTGGCTCGTAAGCGATTACTGCATTCACAAGAGCATTGACGCCCAGCGCTACGATGATGCTGTCGAGCTGCTGCCCAACCACTTCAAGCGTTTTGCCAGCTTCACGCTCTTCGAGGGTTTCGCCGATACACAGCACCGGCGTAAGGCCGCTTGCCTGAGCTGCAGCGAACTTGCGAATCAGCACATCATCGCTCTCGCCCATAATCTGGCGACGCTCCGAGTGACCGACAAGTACCAGCTTGCAACCTGCATCAGCCAATTGACTCGACGAAACTTCGCCGGTCAAGGCACCCTGCCCTGCTTCATGCGCACAGTTCTGCGCACCCACAGAAATTGATTTGCCCTGCAAACCTTCAACCACCAGGCTTACGTGCAGGCTCGACGGAAACACCGCCACATCAACACCGCTTGGGAGGACCTGCTCTGCAAGGCCCTCGATCAGCTCAGCGACGCTGGCGCGGGTACCGTGCATCTTCCAGTTACCAGCTACCATAGGGCGACGCATGCTGTACCTCGTCGGTCAAAGTGGGCGCAGATGTTACCCAACACTTTCAACACTGGCAAGCCGAAATCAGGCGCAAACTTCAGCAACCAGTTTTGCGAGCTCATCGGCGTAACCGCGAACCTGTACTTCGTCCTCGCCTTCAACCATCACGCGCACCAGTGGCTCGGTCCCGGACTTGCGCAGCAACACGCGACCGCGACCCTCCATGGCTGCCGTTACTCGGTCGCAAGCCTCTTTGACAGCGGGGTGCGTGACCGGATCAACACCGCCCGAAAACCGGACGTTGACCAATACTTGCGGGCACTTGCGAAGCGCCTGACGCGACTGCGCAAGACTTTCTCCGTTGCGACGCAGCGCAAGCAGAACCTGCAGCGCTGCAATAATTGCGTCCCCGGTAGTGGTGTGCTGGAAGCAGACGACGTGACCGGAGTTCTCACCACCGATCTGCCAATTGCGCTCCAGAAGCTCGGCAATCACATAACGATCACCCACGTTCGCGCGAACAAACGGGATATCCAGATCAGCCAGAGCCAGCTCAAGCCCCAGATTGCTCATCAGCGTACCCACGACGCCACCTTGCAGGCGGCCACGCGCATGGAGATCACGGGCAATGATGAACAACAACTCGTCACCATCAACAACAGCGCCCGTGTGATCAACCATCAAGACGCGGTCGCCATCTCCATCGAAACCAATGCCGAGGTCTGCATGCTCGGCGAGCACGGCAGCCTGCAGTGCCCCCATGTGCGTGGAGCCACAGTCTTCATTGATGTTCAGGCCATTGGGCTGAGCAGACAAAACGGTCACTTGAGCGCCCAGCTCACGGAAGACGTTTGGCGCCACCTTGTAGGTCGCGCCATGGGCGCAGTCGACCACCAGCTTGAGGCCGGCAAAATCGGTGCTGGTCGGCACGCTGCTTTTACAGAATTCGATATAACGGCCCGCAGCGTCATTGATACGCGAAACCTTGCCCAGCTTTTCCGACTCAACGACGGTCATCGGCGCATCGAGCAACTCCTCGATCATCAACTCGATCTCGTCGGGCAATTTGGTGCCCTGACCCGAGAAGAACTTGATGCCGTTATCGTAGTGCGGGTTATGCGAAGCGCTGATCACGATGCCGGCTTCCGCATGAAAAGTGCGCGTCAGGTAAGCGATGGCAGGAGTAGGCATCGGCCCCAACAGCATCACATCGGCGCCAGCGGCAGACAGACCCGCCTCAAGCGCCGACTCGAACATATACCCGGAGATTCGCGTGTCCTTGCCTACCAGAATGCGGCAGGCGCCAAGACGTCGAAACGCCATGCCTGCTGCCCAACCGAGTTTCAGCATGAATTCGGGAGTAATAGGGAATTGCCCCACTCGACCACGAATGCCGTCGGTTCCGAAATATTTCTTGGTAATCATGGATGCTCCGTATTCTTATTGCGCCGCTTCAACCGCGGCAATCATCCGCACGACATCGACCGTTTCGGCCACATCATGCACACGTAGAATTCTTGCGCCCTTGGTCATCGCCAACGCGGCGAGAGCAAGACCACCAAACAGACGTTCGCCGACCGGACGCCCCAACGCACCGCCAATCATGCTCTTGCGCGAGACACCAACCAATAGCGGGCGGCCCAGCAGATGCAATTCCTGCATATGCTTGAACAGGCTCAGATTGTGATCGAGGCTTTTGGCAAAACCAAAACCCGGATCCAGAATGATGCGCTCTTCAGGAATACCCGCAACACCACACCGATCCATCCGTTCGCGCAAAAACGCACCGACTTCAGCGACCAGATCGTCATAACGAGGATCATCCTGCATATCGCCAGGCTCGCCACGCATGTGCATCAGGCACACAGGGAGCCCGGTCGCAGCCGCCGCATCCAGCGCACCATCACGACGCAATGAGCGAACGTCATTGATCAACCCTGCCCCCAGCCGAGCGGTTTCACGAATGACAGCAGGCGTGGAGGTGTCCACCGAGATGATAACGTCCAGCTCGCGATTCAGCGCCTCCACGACAGGAGCCACGCGCTCAAGCTCTTCAGTGGGCGATACGGCACGCGCGCCCGGACGAGTTGATTCGCCGCCGACATCAATCAGCGTGGCACCCGCAGCAACCATCGCTTCGGCATGCCGCAGGGCGGCATCGAGATGGGTGTAGCGACCGCCATCGGAGAAGGAATCAGGAGTTGCATTGAGAATGCCCATAACATGCGTACGGGACAAATCAAGAACCCGGTTGCCGCAAGGCAACCGGGTCGGGTACAGCACAGGATTCATGTCAGGCCTTAGTGTTCAGCAGCAGGACCACCGATCGGGGCTTCCGGACGAACATCCGGAGGTGTTACCGGAGTACCAGGAGTACCCGAACCACCTTCCCAATCGCGCGGTTCGCGCGGAGTACGGCCAGCCATAATATCGTCGATCTGCTCAGCATCAATCGTTTCGTACTTCATCAACGCATCTGCCATCGCGTCGAGCTTCTCACGGTTGTCGGTGAGGATCTGTTTGGCGGTGCCGTAGCACTGATCGATAATGCTGCGAACTTCGGAGTCGATCAAGCGCGAGGTATCAGCCGACAAACCACTGCTTGAGCCACCGCCGCCACGACCCAGGTAGCCCTGGTCTTCGTCTTCACCGTACAGCAGAGGACCCAGCTTCTCGGACAGACCCCACTTGGTCACCATGTTCCGGGCAATCTGACTGGCCCGCATGATGTCGTTGGAAGCGCCAGTGGTAACACCGTCAAACCCAAGGGTCATCTCTTCAGCGATCCGACCGCCATACAACGAGCAGATCTGACTGATCAAAGCACGCTTGGACAGGCTGTAACGATCTTCCTCAGGGAGGAACATGGTGACACCCAGCGCACGACCACGAGGGATGATCGACACTTTGTAAACCGGATCATGCTCTGGCACCACACGACCCACGATTGCGTGACCCGCTTCGTGATAAGCCGTGTTGCGCTTCTCTTTCTCGGACATGACCATGGATTTGCGCTCAGCGCCCATCATGATCTTGTCTTTAGCGAGCTCAAACTCTTTCATCTCAACGATGCGCTTACCAGTACGGGCAGCGAACAGCGATGCTTCGTTGACCAGGTTGGCAAGGTCGGCACCAGAGAAGCCAGGCGTACCACGGGCGATAACACCCGCGTTGACGTCGTCGCCCATCGGCACTTTGCGCATGTGAACCTTGAGGATCTGCTCACGGCCACGGATGTCGGGCAAGCCAACCACAACCTGGCGGTCGAAACGACCTGGACGCAGCAAAGCCGGGTCCAGTACGTCAGGACGGTTGGTCGCGGCGATGACGATGATGCCGTCATTCATTTCGAAACCATCCATCTCGACCAGCAACTGGTTAAGAGTCTGCTCACGCTCATCGTGACCACCGCCCATGCCAGCACCACGATGACGACCTACAGCGTCGATTTCGTCGATGAAGATGATGCAAGGAGCGTGTTTCTTGGCCTGTTCGAACATGTCGCGAACGCGGCTTGCGCCGACACCCACGAACATTTCAACGAAGTCAGAACCGGAAATAGTGAAAAACGGGACCTTCGCTTCGCCCGCAATGGCCTTGGCCAGCAAGGTTTTACCGGTACCCGGTGGACCCACCATCAGTACGCCGCGAGGAATCCGGCCACCCAGACGCTGGAACTTGCCCGGATCACGGAGGAACTCAACGAGCTCGCCCACTTCTTCCTTGGCTTCATCGCAACCCGCGACGTCAGCCAATGTCGTCTTGACCTGATCTTCAGAGAGCAGGCGCGCCTTGCTCTTGCCGAAGCTCATCGGACCGCCCTTGCCTCCCGCACCACCTTGCATCTGGCGCATGAAGAACATGAAGACAGCGATGATCACAAGAATCGGGAAGCTGGCTACCAGCAACTGAGTCCAGATGCTCTGCTGCTCAGGCTGCTTGCCCTCAACAACCACGTTGTTGTTGACCAGATCGCCGATCAGGCCATTGTCCTGAATAGCCGGACGAATGGTCTTGAAGGAGTCGCCATCAGTACGTTTGCCCGTAATGACGTAGCCATCCACTGCAACTTTCTCGACCTTGCCATCCTTCACCTGCTGGATGAACTCGGAATAGTTGAGGGTCTGCGGCTCGTTAGGGCTGGAGAAGTTGTTCATCACCGTCACAAGGACAGCCGCGATGATCAACCACAGGATCAAATTCTTTGCCATATCGTTCAATTAGCTACCCTCTGAAGCAAGCTCCACGCAGAGCGTGCCTCGCATGATATTCACCGGCCTAACTTACTACAGAACCCGCAGATGTGGCAGGCACCGTCTGTAACCCTTTGTGAAACTTTGACTACACGATGCTCGGTGATGCTGCATCGACAAGGCCATTTAAAAAAATCTATCGCTGCACCTCAAAGGCGCTCAACGCTTGCCGACCCTTCAATTCCGCGGAAACCACGCCCCAGCAAATACTGCTCGCGGGAACGATCACGCGATGAAGAAGGCTTGCGCATCTGAACCTTGTCGAACAGCTTGCGGATGTCCTTGTGGTACATATCAAAGCCTTCCCCTTGGAAAACCTTGATCAGAAAGTCACCACCCGGCCGCAAAACACGCCCTGCAAGATCGAGTGCCAACTCGCAAAGAAACATTGCGCGAGGCATATCGACAGCGCTCAATCCACTCATATTGGGGGCCATATCGGAAATCACAAGGTCTACCTGTGTATTACCGACCGCTTCCAGAATTTGCGCCAGCACTGCATCTTCAGTGAAATCCCCTTGAATAAAGGTGACATCAGGGATGCTGTCCATCTCCAGAATATCTGACGCAATCAACCGACCGTGACCGCCAATCAGACGACTGGTCACCTGCGACCAGCCTCCAGGGGCCGCGCCCAGGTCAATTACGGTCATGCCTGGACGGATGATTTTGTCCTTTTCCTGAATCTCGAGCAGCTTGTAGCTGGCGCGCGAACGATAGCCGTCCTTTTGCGCCATTTTGACGTATTTGTCGTCGAAGTGTTCTTTGAGCCAGTTATGGCTTGTCTTGGAACGGGCCACGGGGCACCTCAAAAATAATCGAGTCGTGATTAAGTGGGCGGTCCCGGACTCGCTCGGGTAAACTGGCCGCCGCTTTTTACAAGATCAGACGCAGAGGTCAGATTATGCCGCTCACTCAAGAGCAGAAGAAACAGTACAAATCCATTGGCCACCACCTGAAACCGGTATTGATCGTGGCTGACAATGGTTTGACCGAAGGTGTGCTCGCCGAACTGGAGCGCGCACTGAGCGATCACGAGCTGATCAAGATCAAACTCAACATCCTGGATCGCGAAAGCCGCCTTCAAGCCATTGCCGAACTGTGCAAGGCCGGATCTGCGGATCTTGTGCAGGTCATCGGCAAAATGGCGCTGATCTACCGCAAGAACCCAAAGGTAAACAAGCAGCTCTCAAACGTCCACCGCGCAGTTTGATGCAAACAGCCAGGGCCGCGTCAGCGCGCCCTGGTGCTGCTTCCCGGTGCAGGTTGCAAAACCAGCAGCAAGCCGGACACTCCCAATACCAGATAACTCACCAACTGCCAGCTCACTGCACCCGGCAACCAGAGCCGGAAGCTGTAATAGCTGACTGCCGACAGTATGGCGACGAACAATAACTGTCCGCGCACATCCCGCCAGATACCTGCAAACCGCTCAACACCCAGCAACACTGCCATCTGCAGGGCTGCACATGACGCTGCAACCCCGACCAGCAACGCACCGGAGTGACCGGCAAGCTCCTTGATCAACAACGGCGCCAGACCGGTTTGGTCCAGCACCGTCAGCATAGCCAGATACAGCAAGATCATGCCGCCCACCCAAAACGTCTGGGCAAGCTGCCAGATCAATGCGCCCGCCGAAAACGGGCGACTTGCCTCAAACGTGGCGGACTTCAACAATCTCGTACTCAATAATGCCACCCGGTGTTTTCACGGCCACCACGTCACCCTCTTCCTTGGCAATCAAGGCGCGGGCCAGCGGCGAACCTACCGAAATCTTGCCGAGTTTGAAGTCAGCCTCATCCTCACCCACGATGTGGTAAGTAACGCGCTCATCGGTCTCGACGTTGGCGATTTCCACGGTGGTGCCGAAAATCACTTTGCCGGTGTGCGGGATGGTTGTGACATCGATGATGACCTGATTCTGAATCCGGCCTTCAATGTCACGAATCCGCGCTTCAACCATACCCTGCTGCTCACGAGCAGCGTGGTACTCAGCGTTTTCCTTCAGGTCACCCAGCTCACGCGCAGTACCAATGTCCTGGCTGAGCTTCGGGCGAACCACCTTGGTCAGGTGAGCGTGTTCTTCTTCCAGGGCTTTCGCGCCCTGGACAGTCATTGGATATTTGATCATGCCTTCAATCCTGCATGTAGATCCTGCAAGCGACGCACGGTCTTTTCCGGACCGAATTTCAGCGCTTCGCAGATGGCTTCGCCCGCAGCAATCGTGGTGGTGCAGTAGATTTTGTGCTGCAGGGCATTACGACGGATGGAGTAGGAATCAGCGATCGACTGACGACCCTCGGTCGTGTTGATGATCAGCGTCACTTCATCATTCTTGATCATGTCGACAACGTGCGGACGGCCTTCGGTCACCTTGTTGACGCGACGAACCTTGAGGCCCGCCGCTTCAATCAGCTTGGCGGTACCGGCAGTGGCGACGATTTCGAAACCAAGGCTGATCAGATCACGCGCAACGCCAGCCACCAACGGCTTATCGTCGTCACGCACGCTGATAAAAGCAGTGCCGCCAGTCGGCAATACTTCGCTGGCACCCATCTGGGCTTTGGCGAATGCTTCACCAAACGTATCACCTACGCCCATCACTTCACCGGTCGACTTCATCTCTGGGCCGAGGATCGGGTCAACGCCAGGGAATTTGGCGAATGGGAATACCGCCTCTTTCACGCTGTAGAAGTTCGGGATGATTTCTTTGGTGAAGTTCAGCTCTTTCAGGGTTTTGCCAGCCATGACGCGAGCCGCGATCATTGCCAGGGAAACACCGATGCACTTGGAAACGAACGGCACGGTACGCGAGGCACGCGGGTTCACTTCGATCACGTAGATGTCTTCGCCCTGCAACGCCAGCTGCACGTTCATCAGGCCAACTACGCCCAGCTCCAGCGCCATCTTCTTCACCTGCTCGCGCATCTCGTCCTGGATATGAGCCGGGAGCGAGTACGGAGGCAGGGAGCAAGCCGAGTCACCAGAGTGAACACCCGCCTGCTCAATGTGCTGCATGATCGCGCCGATCACCACGTCAGTACCGTCGCAGACTGCATCGACGTCCATTTCAATGGCGCAATTCAGGAAGTGATCCAGCAGCACCGGGCTGTCATTGGACACTTGAACCGCTTCACGCAGGTAGCGCTTGAGTTCGTCTTCCTGATAAACGATTTCCATGGCACGGCCGCCCAGTACGTAGGACGGACGAACAACCAGCGGATAACCGATTTTTGCAGCTGCGCGAATCGCTTCGTCTTCGCTACGCACGGTGGCGTTAGGCGGCTGGCGGAGGTTCAGGCGCTCAACCATTTGCTGGAAGCGCTCACGGTCTTCAGCACGGTCGATAGCGTCAGGGCTGGTGCCGATGATTGGCACACCGGCCGCTTCCAGAGCGCGAGCCAGTTTCAGAGGCGTCTGACCGCCGTACTGCACGATCACGCCTTTAGGCTTCTCGACACGGACGATTTCCAGCACGTCTTCCAGGGTTACCGGCTCGAAGTACAGGCGATCAGAAGTGTCGTAGTCAGTGGATACGGTTTCCGGGTTGCAGTTGACCATGATGGTCTCGTACCCGTCTTCGCGCAGGGCGAGGGCCGCATGCACACAGCAGTAGTCGAACTCGATACCCTGGCCGATACGGTTAGGACCGCCACCCAGGATCATGATCTTGTCGCGACCGGTCGGCGCTGCTTCGCACTCTTCTTCGTACGTCGAGTACAGGTAGGCGGTGTCAGTGGCGAACTCGGCTGCGCAGGTGTCAACGCGCTTGTAGACCGGGAATATTTCCAGCTTGTGACGATGAGTACGCAGGTTCTTCTCGGTCACACCCAGCAGCTTGGCCAGACGCGCATCGGAGAAGCCTTTACGCTTGAGGCGGAACATCAGGTTGCGGTCGATAGCCGACAGACCCAGGGTCTTGACCTTCTCTTCTTCCTTGATCAGATCTTCGATCTGCACCAAGAACCACGGATCGATCATGTTCATGGCGAAGATTTCTTCGACCGTCATGCCCGCACGGAAGGCATCAGCCACGTACCAGATACGCTCGGCGCCCGGCACGGTCAGCTCACGCTTGAGGGTGCTCATGCTTTCCGGGTTGGTCAGGTCCAGCTTCGGATCAAGACCGCAGACACCCACTTCCAGACCGCGCAATGCTTTCTGCAGGGATTCCTGGAAGGTCCTGCCGATTGCCATGACTTCACCGACCGACTTCATTTGCGTGGTCAGGCGAGCGTCAGCCTTGGAGAACTTCTCGAAGGCAAAGCGTGGCAGCTTGGTCACAACGTAGTCGATCGACGGCTCGAAAGACGCCGGAGTCTTGCCGCCGGTGATTTCGTTTTGCAGTTCGTCGAGGGTGTAACCGATAGCCAGTTTGGCGGCGACGCGAGCGATCGGGAAACCGGTCGCTTTCGAAGCCAGTGCCGAGGAACGCGATACACGCGGGTTCATCTCGATCACAACCATACGGCCAGTGTCCGGGCAGATGCCGAACTGAACGTTGGAACCACCGGTTTCAACGCCGATTTCACGCAGTACCGCCAAGGAGGCGTTACGCATGATCTGGTATTCCTTGTCAGTCAGCGTCTGCGCTGGCGCAACAGTGATCGAGTCGCCGGTGTGAACGCCCATCGGGTCAAAGTTTTCGATGGAGCAGACGATGATGCAGTTGTCCTTTTTGTCGCGGACAACTTCCATTTCATATTCTTTCCAGCCGATCAGCGATTCGTCGATCAGCAGTTCCTTGGTTGGCGACAGGTCCAGACCACGGGTGCAGATTTCTTCGAACTCTTCACGGTTGTACGCGATACCGCCACCGGTGCCGCCCATGGTGAACGAAGGACGGATGATGCACGGGAAGCCGAGCTTTTCCAGAACCGCGTAGGACTCTTCCATGGTGTGGGCAATACCAGAACGCGGGCAGTCCAGACCGATGGACTTCATGGCCTTGTCGAAACGCGAACGGTCTTCAGCCTTGTCGATGGTGTCGGCGTTTGCACCGATCATCTCGACGCCGAACTTCGCCAGAACGCCTTCACGCTCCAGGTCCAGTGCGCAGTTCAGAGCGGTTTGACCACCCATGGTTGGCAGCACGGCGTCTGGACGTTCTTTTTCGATGATCTTGGCAACGGTCTGCCATTTGATCGGTTCGATGTAGGTCGCGTCGGCCATCGCCGGGTCGGTCATGATGGTCGCTGGGTTGGAGTTCACCAGGATGACGCGGTAACCCTCTTCGCGCAGGGCTTTACAGGCCTGGGCGCCGGAGTAGTCGAATTCACAGGCCTGACCGATCACGATAGGACCGGCGCCGAGAATCAGGATGCTTTTAATGTCTGTACGTTTTGGCATGGGTTTGTCACTCAAATCCGTAGGTCAGTCGGCAAGCCGTCTTGAACTTCTTTGCAGCCACCGGGCGGTCTTCGCCGGACGTTTCATCCAGGTCCAGCCCGGCGCTGCGCGTCACATTCTCAAGGCAACCGTTTAGCGTCGCTTGGCCATGGTTTCGATGAAGCGATCAAACAGCGGAGCAACGTCCGCCGGGCCCGGGCTTGCTTCAGGGTGACCCTGGAAGCTGAACGCGTCTTTGTCGGTACGCTCGATGCCCTGCAGGCTGCCGTCGAACAGCGACTTGTGGATCGCACGAACATTGGCTGGCAGTGTTGCTTCATCCACCGCAAAACCGTGGTTCTGGCTGGTGATCATCACAACGCCGGTGTCCAGGTCCTGTACCGGGTGGTTGGCACCGTGGTGGCCGTGCCCCATCTTCACCGTCTTGGCACCGGACGCCAGCGCCAGCAGTTGGTGACCCAGGCAGATACCGAATACCGGAATGTCGGTTTCCAGCACTTCCTTGATCGCCTGGATGGCGTAGTCGCAAGGCTCCGGATCGCCAGGGCCGTTGGACAGGAAGACACCATCAGGCTTGTAGGCAAGCACTTCACTGGCAGGCGTTTGAGCCGGAACGACGGTTACGCGGCAGCCGCGCTCGACCAGCATGCGCAGGATGTTGACCTTGACGCCGTAGTCGTAGGCTACGACGTGGTATGGCAATTCAGATACGGCAATCTCAGGGCAGGTGTCGGTCTTCAGGGACCAGACGCTGGAGCGCCACTCGTAAGATTCCTTGACGCTGACGACTTTCGCCAGGTCCATGCCTTTCAGGCCCGGGAAGCCGCGCGCTGCAGCGATGGCTGCTTCTTCGGAAATGTTGTCACCGGCCATGATGCAGCCGTTCTGTGCACCTTTCTCACGCAGAATGCGGGTCAGGCGACGGGTGTCGATCCCTGCGATTGCCACAACATTGTTGGCTTTCAGGTAATCATCCAGTGACATCTTGTTGCGCCAGTTGCTGGCAACCAGCGGCAGATCACGAATCACCAGACCCGCAGACCAGACGCGATCCGACTCGGCGTCTTCAGGGGTGGTGCCGGTGTTACCAATATGCGGGTAAGTCAGAGTAACGATTTGCTGGGCATAGGAAGGATCGGTAAGGATTTCCTGATAGCCTGTCATGGCAGTGTTAAACACTACCTCGCCAACGGTTTGACCGTCGGCTCCAATGGCTTCGCCGCGAAAAATGCTGCCATCAGCAAGGGCGAGTATGGCTGGCTTAGTCAAGAAGACCTCCCGTAAGTAAAGCCTGAAAGGGCGTTCGCAGGTTGCAAAAAAGCGGAATGACGTAGTTACGTCACCCCGCTTTCTTATAGAATCATCTGCGCGCTTTTAGTGGACACACTAAAGCTGTAGCTTACAGAAAAAGGCTTTTTTGGTCTACCGCCAATGAGGCGAAAAGACGGGGGAATGCGACAGAAGTCCCGAGGAAGGATAAAACAGAGGCGCAAACCCTGAATCTCACGGCAGCGCCTCTGCTGTAGCGATCAATCAGTAGCGATCAATCAGTAGCGATCAATCAATGCAGATCAAGCACGTCCTGCATGTCGTAAAGACCCGCTTCACGATCCTCAAGCCACATTGCAGCCCTGACGGCGCCCTTGGCAAACGTCATGCGACTGGAAGCCTTGTGCGTGATCTCGACGCGCTCGCCTTCAGAGGCAAACAGGACGGTGTGATCACCCACGACGTCACCCGCACGAATCGTCGCGAAACCAATGGTCTGGCGATCACGGGCACCGGTCTGGCCTTCACGACCGTAGACAGCAACCTTTTCCAGATCACGACCCAGCGCATTGGCAACCACTTCACCCAGGCGCAACGCAGTGCCAGACGGCGCGTCGACCTTGTGGCGGTGATGCGCCTCGATGATTTCGATGTCGACATCATCACCCAGCACGCGGGCAGCGGTATCGAGCAACTTCAGGCACAGATTCAGGCCAACGCTGAAATTGGCGGCGAAGACGATCGGAATCTCTTTCCCCGCCTCAGCGATGCGCTGCTTTTCTTCAGCCGTGAAACCCGTGGTACCGATGATCATGGCCTTGCCGGCCTTGCGGCAGAACGCCAGATTCTTCAGGGTCACCGAAGGGTGCGTGAAGTCGATCAGCACATCGAACTCATCAGCCACTTTGGCCAGATCACCCGACAGCGGAACGCCGATACGACCCAGCGCAGCCAGTTCGCCAGCATCAGCACCGACCAGCGTGCTGTCGGGCCGGTCGATCGCCGCCGTCAGGCCAGCGCCCGGCGCTTGCTGAACAGCTTCGATCAGAATTTTACCCATGCGCCCGGCGGCGCCCATCACAGCAATACGTCGCATGTCCTGCTCCCGTTACAAGTCGCCGAAGAAACGCTTCACACCGTCAAACCAGCCAGTGGCTTTCGGGGAGTGAGAGCTATCGCCTTCAAGCGTTGAGCGGAACTCTTCGAGCAGTTCACGCTGACGACGACCCAGGTTGACCGGAGTCTCGACAGCTACACGGCACATCAAGTCACCCGCACCGCCGCCACGTACCGGAGCCACACCCTTACCACGCAAGCGGAACTGCTTGCCGGTCTGGGTACCCTCTGGAATCTTCAGCTTGACGCGGCCATCCAGCGTTGGCACCTCCAGCTCACCGCCCAGTGCGGCATCAGTGAAGCTGATTGGCACTTCGCAGAACAGATGCTTACCGTCACGCTGGAAGATCGCGTGCTCGCGCACATTGATCACCACGTACAGGTCGCCCGTAGGCCCACCTTGCGTACCTGCTTCACCTTCGCCGGAAAGACGAATGCGATCACCGGTATCAACCCCAGGCGGCACTTTCACAGCGAGGGTCTTGTACTCTTCGACACGGCCTTCGCCATGGCAGGAGTCGCACGGATCGGAAATGATCTTGCCGTTGCCGTGGCAACGCGGGCAAGTCTGCTGCACCGAGAAGAAGCCTTGCTGCATACGAACCTGGCCGATACCGCCACAGGTTGGGCAAGTAACCGGCGAGGAACCTTTCTTGGCACCCGAACCGTCACACGGCTTGCAGTTGACCAGCGTCGGAACCCGGATATTGACCGAGGTACCGCGCACGGCTTCTTCAAGGTTCAGCTCGAGGGTGTAACGCAGATCGCTACCGCGCTGAGCGCCGCCACGACCACCGCCACCACCGCGGCCGCCACCAAAGAAGTCGCTGAATACATCGCCGAAAATGTCGGAGAAGTTCGCACCGCCAGCCCCGCCACCGCCGAAACCGCCGCCACCCATGCTTGGGTCGACGCCAGCATGACCGTACTGGTCGTAAGCCGCGCGCTTGCTGGCGTCCGACAGAACTTCGTAGGCCTCGTTGGCCTCTTTGAAGAGTTCTTCCGACGCTTTATCGTCAGGATTGCGATCAGGGTGATGCTTCATCGCCAGACGACGATAAGCTTTCTTCAGATCAGCCTCGCTGGAGCCTCGCTCCACCCCCAATACTTCGTAATAGTCACGCTTAGCCATAAATTCTTCCGCACTCTTGAGGACGTCCGGCAAAACCCTCCTGAGCTTTGCCAAACTCGTTGAGCCCCATACAGGCCCGGACCCAACTCACGTCAATTCAACGATCCTGGTCTTCATTTCACCGATCAGGCTGACCGGGAAAGCGGCAGAACAAGCCGCATGCAGGAGCATGACGACCTTGCCACACCGGCTTGCGGTAAATACCGCAGGCCGAAAAAATTTCGTCTGTTCCAGACACGCCAACGCGGGAGCAAGCTCCCGCGCGGCGACATCCTACCAGCGACCGCCCGAAAACGGTCAACTGGCTTGCAAGTGAGCCTGCGCTTACTTGTTTTCTTTAACTTCTTCAAACTCTGCATCGACAACGTCGTCAGCAGGCTTGGCGTCTTCCTTCGCAGCCTGAGCACCGGCTTCCGGTTGCTCTGTCTGCTCGGCGTACATTTTCTGAGCCACTGGCGCAGAAACCTTGGACAGCTCTTCGACTTTGGCGTCGATGGCAGCTTTGTCATCGCCTTTGATAGCGGTTTCCAGAGCAACCAGCGCAGCTTCGATCGACGTTTTTTCTTCAGCGGTCACTTTGTCGCCAGCATCGGAGATCATTTTGCGAGTCGAGTGAACCAGTGCATCGCCCTGGTTACGCGCGGTCGCCAGCTCTTCGAACTTGCGGTCTTCTTCAGTGTTGGCTTCAGCGTCACGGATCATTTGCTGAATTTCTTCGTCCGACAGACCGGAGTTAGCCTTGATCACGATCGACTGCTGCTTGCCGGTCGCCTTGTCTTTGGCGCCTACGTGCAGGATGCCGTTGGCATCGATGTCGAAGGTCACTTCGATCTGTGGAACGCCACGTGGTGCTGGTGGAATCTCAGCCAGGTCGAACTTGCCCAGAGACTTGTTCTGACCAGCCTGCTTACGCTCACCTTGCAGCACGTGAATGGTCACGGCGTTCTGGTTGTCGTCGGCAGTCGAGAACACTTGCGATTTCTTGGTAGGAATCGTGGTGTTCTTGTCGATCAGCGCAGTCATCACGCCGCCCATGGTTTCGATACCCAGAGTCAGCGGGCTAACGTCCAGCAGCAGAACGTCTTTAACATCACCGGCCAATACTGCGCCCTGGATAGCAGCACCCATGGCAACTGCTTCGTCCGGGTTAACGTCTTTACGAGCTTCTTTGCCGAAGAACTCGGTAACTTTCTGCTGTACCAACGGCATACGAGTCTGGCCACCGACCAGAATCACGTCGTTGATCGCGCTGATGTCGATACCGGAATCTTTCAAAGCGATACGGCAAGGTTCGATGGTGCGCTGAACCAGGTCTTCAACCAGAGATTCCAGCTTGGCGCGCGAGATTTTCACGTTCAAGTGCTTTGGACCGGTCGCGTCTGCAGTGATGTACGGCAGGTTAACGTCGGTCGAATTGCTCGAAGACAGCTCGATCTTGGCTTTCTCAGCGGCTTCTTTCAGACGCTGCATGGCCAGCGGATCACCCTTAAGGTTCATGCCGCTTTCTTTCTTGAATTCGTCAACGAGGTAGTCGATCAGACGAATGTCGAAGTCTTCACCACCCAGGAACGTGTCACCGTTGGTTGCCAGAACTTCGAACTGGTGCTCGCCGTCAACTTCAGCAATTTCGATGACCGAAACGTCGAAAGTACCGCCACCCAAGTCATAAACGATGACAGTGTGGTCGCCCTTCGCTTTGTCCATACCATAAGCCAGAGCGGCCGCGGTCGGTTCGTTGATGATACGTTTTACGTCCAGACCGGCAATACGACCGGCATCTTTGGTCGCTTGACGCTGACTGTCGTTGAAGTAAGCCGGAACGGTGATCACCGCCTCGGTCACTGCTTCGCCCAGATAGTCTTCAGCGGTTTTCTTCATCTTCTTCAGGATTTCAGCAGAAATCTGAGGAGGCGACATTTTCTTGCCGTTGACTTCAACCCACGCATCGCCATTGTCAGCTTTGGCGATTTTGTAAGGGACCATCTGAATGTCTTTCTGAACGACTTCTTCTTCGAACTTACGACCGATCAGACGCTTTACCGCGTACAGCGTGTTGTGCGGATTGGTCACAGCCTGACGCTTGGCCGACTGACCGACGAGGATTTCGCCGTCGTTGGCATAAGCAATGATCGAAGGCGTGGTACGAGCGCCTTCGGCGTTCTCCAGGACCTTGACGCTGCCGTTTTCCAGAATGGAGACGCAAGAGTTGGTGGTCCCCAGGTCAATACCGATAATTCTGCCCATCTGTGAATCTCCCGAAATTTTGAATTTGGTTGCCGCAACTGCGTTTACAAATTGCGGTAGCTCTTAAACGCTTGGCCTATAAATGGGGGCCAGACAGCTGATTTCAAGCCTGCTCATCAATTGATGGCTGAACAGGCGATGGTGCCTTGCTGACCACGACCATAGCCGGGCGCAGCAGACGACCATTGAGCTGGTAGCCCTTCTGGAACACTTTCAAAACACTGTTTGGTTCAACATCAGCGCTTTCCTGCATGGCCATTGCCTGATGATGCTCGGCATTGAATGGCTGGCCATGCGGATCGATCGCTTCGAGGTGGTAACGCTTGAGCGTGTCGCTAAACATTTTCAGCGTCAGCTCGATACCTTCGCGCATTGGACGAATGCTTTCATCGTCCGGATTGGACAAGTCCAGACCACGCTCAAGGCTGTCCACGATCGGCAACAAGTCACTCGCAAACTTCTCGAGAGCGAATTTGTGAGCCTTTTCTACATCCTGTTCTGCACGGCGGCGGACATTCTGCAAATCCGCAGCCACACGCAGGGACTGGTCCTGTGCCGCGGCCAGTTGCTCTTCGAGCACTTGCACGCGGGTTACCAATTCTTCACCGGAGACTGCTTCGGCAGCCTGGTCCTGGGTCTGCGCATCCAGATTCTGTTCGTCAGCCATAGATTTCTCCTTTCAAGTACGTCCGCGAGCTCAAATCGCGCTTCTGCCCACCTATATGGGAGCGGAATTTTCAGCTTCAAGAGCAGATTTCAGCGAATCGACAAAAGTCCTCACAAACCTTCCGGCCAAAGCCAAGTCCTTATCGCACTTGAACAAATCGCCAAATGGACTAAAAAAAGCGTATCGCCGAACGAATCGAGCTAAATCCGGGCATTGTCATCGACAAATAAAACACTGTATAAATAACCAGACTTATCGCCTGGGAGCCACTCCATGCTGGTGCACCTTTCCGTACATAACTACGCCATCGTTGAACACCTCGATCTCGAGCTGGACCGTGGCATGAGCGTAATCACCGGTGAGACCGGGGCAGGCAAATCGATCATGCTCGATGCCCTTGGCCTGACCCTGGGCGACAGAGCCGACAGCGGCGTGGTTCGCCCCGGCGCAGATAAGGCAGACATTCTCGCGACGTTCGACCTGATCGACATTCCTGAAGCACAGGCCTGGCTCAAGGAGCGCGACCTGGACAATGACGGTCCGTGCATCCTGCGCCGGGTCATTACGGCCGAGGGACGCTCGCGCTCCTACATCAATGGCACGCCCTGCCCCCAGGGTGACTTGAAGGCACTGGGCGAACTGCTGATCGACATTCACAGCCAGCACGAGCATCAGTCTCTGCTCAAGACCGACACCCATCGACGCCTGCTAGACGAATACGCGGGCGCGACTGATCTGGCTCGCCAGGTACAACTGGCTGCCCAACGCTGGCGCCAGACCCGCCAGGAACTGGACAGGCTCTCCAACTCCGGCGACGAGCAACGTGCACGTCATCAGTTGCTGAGCTATCAGCTTGAAGAGCTGGAAAGCCTTAGCCTCGGTGAAAACGAGCTGGAGCAACTTGAGCAAGAACAGAAAACCCTGACCAATGCCGAGAGCCTGCTGAGCATTTGCCGTCAGGTTGTCGAGCAGTGCAGTGAAAACGATTCTGGCAATGTGTTGAATGCCTTGACTGCCAGCCTGCATCGCCTGGGCAGCGTCAACGACTCGCCGACCGCCCTGAGCGAAGCGACCAATCTGCTGTCCAGTGCACAGATTCAGGTAGAAGAAGCCGTTGGTGAGCTCAATCGCTTCCTGGATCATTTCGACGCCGATCCTGCGCGCCTGCAGCACCTTGAAGAACGTCTGGACGCGATCTACACCTTGGCGCGCAAGCATCGCATCCAGCCGACTGAAGTCGCGACGCTCCAACAGAAGCTACTGGACGAAATCGAAACACTGAATGCCAACGACGAAGCAATCGAGCGACTGGAAAATGAATTGTCGTCGTTCGCCCGTCACTATAAGGAAAAGGCCCGGGAATTGAGCGACCTGCGCCATCGCGCAGCGCCGGAACTGGCAGCTGCCGTGGAGCATGAAATCCAGCGCTTGGGCATGCCGGGCGGGCGATTCAGCATCGAGCTGAAGGCCAACCCCGAGAAAGAATTGCTGCCCAACGGCCTTGAACAGGTTGAGCTGCTGGTCAGCGCCAACCCGGGCCAACCGCTCAAAGCATTGGCAAAAGTGGCTTCGGGCGGCGAGCTATCCCGGATCAGTCTGGCCATTCAGGTGATCACCGCGCAGACATCTCGAGTTCCGACGCTGGTATTCGACGAAGTGGATGTCGGGATCGGCGGCCCAACGGCCGAGATCGTTGGCCAGCTATTGCGTCGCCTGGGTGATCGCGGTCAGGTCATGACCGTGACGCACTTGCCACAAGTCGCCGCGCAGGGGCATCAGCATCTGTTTGTTCACAAGGTCCGCGACAGCGAAGCCACGCGCACTGCTGTTTCAAAACTGAGCAAGAACGAACGTATAGAAGAAGTCGCGAGGATGTTGGGCGGGATCGACCTGACGAAAGAGTCTCTGGCCCATGCGAAGAAAATGGTGGTGACAGCCAAGAGCTGATGGCTGTCGCTTCAGTACAGGACCAAACTCCCGAATAATTCGGTCTCAAAGGTCACTGCGAGCTGCGGGAAATGGTTATCCCGTGGGAGCGAATTCATTCGCGAATGGGCCGGCACATCCGCCACATTTGCGTCGGAAGGAATGCCGTCTTCGCGAATGAATTCGCTCCCACATATTCAGTGCCCTCAGCCCCCAACACCTTTTCACTGCAGTGGTCAACTTTTTCCGGACACCTCAATCGGTGATTGTCAGGCTGCTTGCCGCTCATATTGATTGGGCGGCACATAGCCCAGTTTCGAGTGCAATCGCCCCTCGTTGTAGAACCGCACGATGTAGTCCGTGATGTCCTTTATCGCTTCGGCGTGGTTGGCGTAATCCTTCCTCCAGGTACGCTCCATTTTCAGGTTCAAAAAGAAGCGCTCCATAACCGCGTTGTCCCAGCAGTTACCCTTGCGGCTCATACTGCAACGCATTCCATTGCGGGTCAGCAGCGCCTGATAAGCCGCTCCTGCGTACTGACTGCCTCGATCCGAGTGGACGATCAAACCCGGCTCAGGCTGGCGTTGAGCGATAGCCAATTGCATGGCGCTGATTACCAGTTCGGCTCGCATATGAGGGGCCATGGCCCAGCCCACGATCTTGCGCGAGAAAAGGTCCATGACCACCGCCAGGTACAC
>NZ_JAWHNU010000031.1:0-67544 GCF_032582135.1 Pseudomonas syringae group sp. J309-1
GGGTTAGCCGCATTGGGCCATGGATGGCCCGTTGCGGCGGCCCACGGTTCAGGATCTGCGGGCGGGTACACCGAGCGCCAGCGAGGTGCCAAGTGGTGGGGCATGAGCGTTTTGGTTACTTTTGTCTGGGCCGGCTTCCGGATGTTCAAAAGTGACGCGCTGTAAAAGCGCAACCAATATCAGCCGTCACCACACCAACGGATATACACACAAAAACCGCCATCTTTACGCCATCTTTACGCCGCTCCCCACCCCTCGCTCTCGTTCCTTTACACCCACTCTCACGACAATTACCCCACACACGGCAATCGCCGTAGAGACGGAGTAATTCGATGAGCGCTGTAGACGGGGTATCACTGTTGTTGGCCGCAGGGTTGTTCATCTACTTGCTGGTTGCGCTGTTACGCGCTGGCCAGAACTAGGAGCGGAGTCGCCATGCACAGCTATGACTATCTATTGATTCTGGCCTTCCTCGTACTGGTGCTGCTGCCCGCGCCATTGTTAGGGCGTTTCTACTACCGAGTGGTGGAAGGTGAACGCACCTGGCTCACGCCGGTTCTGCGACCGGTTGAAAACCTCTGCTATCGCCTGTCGGGCGTTGACCCGGCTGTCGAGCAGAACTGGAAAACCTACCTCTGGGCCTTGTTGGCCTTCAACCTTGCCGGTTTCGTTTTGTTATTCGCGATGCTTCTGGGGCAGGGCGCTCTGCCGCTTAACCCGCAACAATTGCCGGGCATGGAATGGTCACTCGCGTTCAACACCGCCATGAGCTTCGTCACCAACACCAACTGGCAGGCCTACAGCGGTGAAGCGTCGCTCAGTTACCTGAGCCAGATGGTCGGCCTGACCGTGCAGAACTTCGTCAGCGCCGCGACTGGTATCGCCGTGCTGTTGGTGCTCTGCCGTGGCATCAGCCGTCGCTCGACACAGAACCTCGGTAACTTCTGGACCGACATGACCCGCGTCACGCTTTATGGCTTGCTGCCATTGTGCATCGTGCTGGCGTTGTTGCTGGTCTGGCAGGGCGTGCCGCAAAGCTTCGCTCACTACATTGATGCGCTGACCCTGCAAGGCGCTGATCAAAGCCTGCCCATGGGCCCGGCCGCCAGCCAGATCGCGATCAAGCAACTGGGCACCAACGGTGGCGGCTTCTTCGGTGTCAACTCGGCGCACCCGTACGAGAACCCGACCGCGTGGAGCAACCTGTTTCAGCTGGCGTCGATTCTGTTGATCCCGGCGGCTCTTGTATTCACCTTCGGCCATTACGTTAAAGACATGCGTCAGAGCCGGGCAATCATGGCCTGCATGCTGACCTTGCTGATCATTGGCGGTGCGGTGTCGATGTGGGCCGAATATCAGCCTAATCCGACGCTGAATGTCGCCAACGTAGAACAGACCGCACCGCTGGAAGGCAAGGAAAGCCGTTTCGGTACCACCGGCACCGTGTTGTGGGCGACGGCTACTACGGCCGCGTCCAACGGTTCTGTGAATGGCATGCATGACAGCCTCAACCCGCTGAGCGGGATGGTGGCGCTGGCCAACATGATGGTCGGCGAAGTGATCTTCGGTGGTGTCGGTGTTGGTCTGAACGGCATGCTGCTCAACGTGCTGATCGCCGTGTTTCTCGCCGGATTGATGATCGGCCGTACCCCCGAATACCTCGGTAAAAAACTGCAGGCCAATGAGGTCAAGTTGCTGGTGGCTACGTTGCTGGTGATGCCGGTCGGCGTATTGGTGCTGGGTGCCATCGCGGCAAGTTTGCCTGCCTCGATAGCGTCGGTAAGTAATCCCGGCCCGCACGGTTTCAGCCAGTTGCTGTACGCCTACACCTCGGCGACGGCGAATAACGGCTCGGCATTTGGTGGCTTCAGCGCCAACACTGTGTTCCATAACCTGATGCTCAGTCTTGCGATGTTCATCGGCCGCTTCGGCTACATCCTGCCGGTGCTGGCACTGGCTGGCAGCCTGGCGATGAAGAAGAGCGCGCCACTGGGCCTGAACAGCTTCCCGACCCACGGCCCGCTGTTTGTCACCCTGCTGACCATGACGATCCTGATTGTCGGTGGCCTCACGTTCCTGCCAACCCTGGCACTGGGACCGATTGCCGAACATTTGAGTCTGGGTTTCTGAGGAGCCGACCATGAATATGCCTATCGCTAAACCTGCATCGCCCGAACCAAAGCCTGTGCAAGCACAGCCAGCCCCCGAGACGGTGAAAACCGGTTTCTCTGCCTTGTGGCGCCCGGCGCTGATTCAGGCGTTCGTCAAACTGAACCCTCGGCAGTTGGCACGCTCGCCCGTCATGCTGGTGGTGGAACTGACCGCGATCCTTACCACCGTGCTGTGCCTGATTCCCGATCCGGCTGTTTCCACTGGCGTAGCGGTACAGATCGCCTTGTGGTTGTGGTTCACCGTGCTGTTCGCCAACTTCGCCGAGGCTTTGGCGGAAGGTCGCGGCAAGGCACGAGCAGACAGTCTCAAAGCGGGCAGTGAAGGCCTGAAAGCGCGCCGTCGTGATGAGTCGGGGCGTTTCAGCGAAGTCAATGCCAGCGCCCTGCGTAAAGGTGATGTGGTGCGAGTCGAGGCCGGGGAAATGATTCCCGGCGATGGCGAGGTCATCGAAGGTATTGCTGCGGTCAACGAAGCGGCGATTACCGGTGAATCCGCGCCAGTGATTCGTGAGTCGGGTGGTGATCGCTCGGCGGTTACCGGCAATACCCGGCTGGTCTCGGACTGGTTGCTGGTGCGCATCAGCAGCAACCCTGGCGAATCCACGCTGGACCGGATGATCGCTCTGGTGGAAGGCGCCAAACGGCAGAAAACCCCCAACGAAGTGGCGCTGGATATCCTGCTGATCGGCCTGACGCTGATCTTCCTGCTGGTGGTAGTAACCCTGCAACCGTTCGCCCATTTTGCGGGCGGGAGCTTACCGTTGGTGTTTCTGGTGGCGCTACTGGTTACGTTGATTCCGACGACGATTGGCGGCCTGCTGTCGGCCATCGGTATTGCCGGGATGGATCGTCTGGTGCGGCTTAACGTGATCGCCAAATCCGGGCGTGCCGTGGAGGCGGCGGGGGACGTGCATGTGCTGCTGCTGGACAAGACCGGCACCATCACCTTCGGTAACCGTCGTTGCAGTGCGCTCTATGCCGCGCCAGGCGTAACCCCGAAAGAACTCAGCGAAGCCGCGCTGCTGGCTTCCCTGGCCGACGACACGGCGGAAGGTAAATCCATCGTCGAGTACCTGCGCAATCTGCACCCGATGGTTGAGCCAAAACCTGCCGACGTTACGGGTGTGCCGTTCAGCGCTGAAACCCGTTTGTCTGGCGTGGACTATCAGAACCGTGTGTATCGCAAAGGCGCAGTGGATTCGCTGCTGGCTTTTGTCGACATGCAACGCAGTGATTTGCCCGCGTCGCTGGCCCGGGAAATCGACGGCATCGCCAAGACTGGCGGTACGCCGCTGCTGGTGTGTGTCGACAAGAAATTGATCGGCGCAATTCACCTCAAGGACGTGGTCAAGCCAGGCATCCGTGAACGCTTTGCCGAGCTGCGCAAGCTGGGCATTCGTACTGTGATGGTGACCGGCGACAACCCGCTGACCGCTGCGGCGATTGCCGCTGAGGCCGGGGTTGATGATGTGCTGGCTGAAGCTACCCCAGAGAAGAAGCTTGAGCGCATTCGTGCCGAGCAGAACGACGGCCGTCTGGTGGCGATGTGTGGTGACGGTGCCAACGACGCGCCGGCGCTGGCTCAAGCCGACGTCGGCATGGCGATGAATGACGGCACGCAAGCTGCCCGGGAAGCGGCCAACATGGTCGACCTCGACAGTGACCCTACCAAGTTGCTGGACGTGGTGCAGATCGGCAAGGAGTTGCTGGTGACCCGCGGTGCGCTGACGACTTTTTCCATTGCCAACGATATTGCCAAGTACTTCGCGATATTGCCTGCGTTGTTCGCCGCGATTTATCCGCAACTGGGCGTGCTGAACATCATGCAACTGGCCAGCCCGCAGAGCGCGATCCTGTCGGCCATCGTATTCAACGCCTTGATCATCGTGGTGCTGATCCCGCTGGCCCTGCGCGGTGTGCGTGTCCAGGCGGCCAATGCTGCGCAGTTGCTGCGTCGTAACCTGCTGATCTACGGGCTGGGCGGGATTATCGTGCCGTTCGTGGGGATCAAGTTGATTGACATGATTCTGGTTGGCTTGGGGTTGGTTTAACTGAAGGAAAACTGACCTGTGGGAGCTGGGCTTGCCCGCGATTATTTATGAAACCGCTCGCGAGCTAGCTCTGCTCCCACAAGAGGTTGCATTTCAAATTCGATTCATGAGGATTCTCACCATGTCCACCATCATCCGTCCCGCCCTGAGTCTTCTGGTCTTGATGACCCTCATCACCGGCGTCGCTTATCCGCTGGTCGTGACCGGCGTTGCTCAGGTCGCTTTCCCTGATCAGGCCAATGGCAGCCTGATTCATGATGCCGACGGCAAGGTTCGCGGCTCGCAGCTGATCGCCCAGTCCTTCACGGGAGACGAGTGGTTCCACTCGCGTCCTTCTGCAGGCGCTTTTGCCACGGTCGCCAGTGGTGCCAGCAACCTTTCTCCGAGCAATCCGGCGCTCGCTGCGCGGATCAGCGAAGACGCTGCGAAAGAAGTCGTGCCAGGTCAGGGCCCGGTGCCGCTGGCGCTGCTGACGACTTCCGGCAGCGGTCTTGATCCGCACCTTTCACCCGAGGCCGTTGCATACCAGACTGCAAGGGTTGCTGCTGCGCGCAAGCTGCCTCTGGAGAAAGTCCAGGGTTTGATCGAGGCCAATACCTCGCGGCCGTTGATTGGCCCGCCAGTGGTTAACGTTTTGAACTTGAATCGCAGCCTGAATGAGTTAACGTCTGCGCAACAACAAGCACAGCTTTGAGTGAGCAATATGAGTGATTCCGGCCGTGCCGATGCGTTACTAGCCGAGATGCCCGGAGACGGGCGCGGTCGGCTCAAGGTGTTCCTCGGCGCTGCGCCGGGTGTGGGCAAGACCTACGCCATGTTGCAGGCTGCTCACACTCAATTGCGCCAGGGTGTGGCGCTGATCGCTGGGGTCGTCGAAACCCACGGTCGCGCCGAGACCGAAGCGTTGCTGAGCGGTTTGCCGCAGCAGCCGTTGGTTCGCTCGGAATATCGCGGTGTGACCCTGGAAGAAATGGACCTCGACGGTCTGCTCAGGCTCAAGCCGAAACTGGTCCTGGTGGACGAGCTTGCTCACAGCAACGCCCCCGGCAGTCGCCATGCCAAACGCTGGCAGGATATTCAGGAACTGTTGGCCGCGGGCATCGACGTGTACACCACGGTCAACGTTCAGCATCTGGAAAGCCTAAACGATCAGGTGCGCGGTATTACCGGCGTGCAGGTCCGGGAAACCTTGCCGGACTGGGTGTTGCAGGAAGCTTATGAACTGGTGCTGATCGACTTGCCGCCGCGTGAACTGCTGGAGCGTCTTCGCGACGGCAAGGTGTACGTGCCGGAGCAAGCGCGCGCGGCCATCGACGCTTTCTTCACCCAGACCAACCTGACCGCCTTGCGTGAGCTGGCGATGCAGACCGCTGCGGCCCAGGTCGACGACGATCTGGCTCAGGGGTATCGCCAGTTGGGGCAGGCTGCACCGGCCGTTCGCGGTCGCCTGTTGGTGGCCGTCGATGGCGATGCGCACGCCGATCGTCTGGTACGCCACGCCAGCCGGGTCGCCCAGCGGCGACATCTGCCGTGGAGCCTGGTGCATGTCGACAATGGTCGGCCGTTCGATGAGCAAAATCGAGCCCGCCTGCAGAGTGCGCAGCAACTGGCCGAGCGGCTGGGCGGTGAAGTGGTGCTGTTGCGGGCCGGTGAAGTGGCGAGAACCTTGATCCAGCACGCGGGTGAACGTCGCGCCAGTGTCTTGCTGGTCGGCCAGTCACAGCCGCGACTGCGCCGTCGCTGGTTGGGCGGCGGGGTGGCGGAACGACTGCTGCGCGAAGCCCATGGGCTGGAAATCAGTGTGCTGGACAGCGAGCCGTTGCCGGATCAACCCCGGGTGCGTTCTTCGCATCCTGCCCGTTGGCAGGACTATCTGCTGGCGGTGGTTGCCACGGTATTGGCCAGTGCTCTGGCCTGGGTGGTGTCCAGCGCGCTGGATCTACCGAATATTTCGCTGGTGTTTCTGGCCGCCGTGCTGCTGGTCGCCGTGCGGACCAGCATGGGACCGGCGCTGGCCTGTTCGATTCTGTCGTTTCTGGCTTATGACTTTTTGTTCATAACACCGAGCTTTTCCCTGAGTATCCAGCGCGAGGAAGACGTGCTGACTTTACTGTTTTTCCTGCTGATGTCTGCGTTGACCGGCAACCTTGCGGCTCGTCAGCGTCGACAGATGCAGGCCCTGCGCGAAACACAGGAAGAAACCAGTGAGTTGCTCGATCTTTCGCGCAAGCTGACTGCGGCCACCGATAGGCAAGCAGTGATCAGTGCTGCCGGGCAGCATTTGAGCGGCTGGCAGGAGCTGGAAATTTGCTTGCTTGACCGTGATGGCCCCAATGGCTGGAAGGTGCAGAGCGGTATCGCTCAGCTTTCCGAGCCTGAACGCGCTGCGGCCGACTGGGCCTGGCAACATGATCAGCCAGCGGGTCACGGCACTGGCACGCTGCCGTCCAGTCGCTGGTGGTGGTACCCCTTGTCCGGCGAAGAAGGGCCGTTGGCGTTGCTGGGGGTCAGTGCGCGTACGGGGCAGGATTTCACTGCGCAGCGACGTCGGTTATTGATTGCGCTGAGCCAGCCGCTGGCTCAGGCACTGGCCCGTGCGCAACTGGCGGATGACTTGGAAGCGGCGCGTTTACATGGTGAAACTGAACAGCTGCGCAGTGCGTTGCTGGCGTCTGTGTCCCATGATCTGCGCACGCCGCTGACCGCCATGCGCGGCAGCATCGACAGTCTATTGGCACTGGGCGAAGCCATTCCCCTTGAAGATCGGCGGGAACTGCTCGAAGGCACCCGCGACGAAGCCGAGCGTCTGGATCGCTACATTCAAAACCTGCTGGACATGACCCGCCTTGGTCACGGCGCGTTGAAGCTGGCGCGGGACTGGGTATCGCCGGGGGATATCGTCGGCAGTGCCCTGAACCGGCTCCGTGCGGTGATGGCGCCGCTGCAAGTCCAGACTTTACTGCCCGGCGAACTGCCGCTGCTCTATGTGCACGCCGCGTTGATCGAGCAGGCACTGGTCAATGTGCTGGAAAACGCGGCGCGCTTTTCGCCCGTGAATGGGCGGCTTGAACTGGAAGCCGGGGCCATCGATGGCGAGTTGTTTTTCGCCGTCAGTGATGAAGGACCGGGCATCCCGGAAGAAGAGCGGGCAAAGATTTTCGACATGTTTTATACCGCAGCACGAGGTGATCGCGGCGGGCAGGGCACGGGATTGGGGTTAGCCATCTGTCAGGGCATGGTAGGCGCGCATGGTGGCCGGATCAGTGTTGGTCAGGGGATTGATGGCCATGGCACATGCATCACTTTATATTTACCGTTGCAGGCCCAGCCTCAAGGCGAAAGCGAAGCGGAACTGCTGTCTTGATTCCGTTTTACGTTAAAGAATAAGGGTGATCATGAGTCAGACCGCAACCATTCTGGTGATCGATGATGAGCCGCAGATTCGCAAGTTTCTGCGCATCAGCCTCGCATCTCAGGGTTACAAGGTGCTGGAGGCCGGGACCGGAGCTGAAGGCCTGAATCAGGCCGCGCTGAACAAACCCGACTTACTGGTGCTGGACCTGGGCTTGCCGGACATGGATGGCCAGCAAGTGCTACGCGATTTTCGCGAGTGGTCCAGCGTGCCCGTGCTGGTGCTTTCGGTGCGGGCCAGCGAAGCACAGAAGGTCGAGGCGCTGGATGGTGGTGCCAATGACTACGTGACCAAACCGTTTGGTATTCAGGAGTTCCTGGCTCGTATTCGCGCCTTGTTGCGTCAGGCCCCTACAGGCGAACAGCAGGGCGCGGCATTAGTGTTCGGTCCGCTCACAGTGGATCTGGCGTATCGCCGGGTGCTGCTGGATGGAGTAGAAGTGGCCTTGACCCGCAAGGAGTACGCGGTGTTGGCCCAACTGGCGCGACATCCGGGACGGGTCATCACCCAGCAGCAACTGCTCAAGGATATATGGGGCCCGACCCACACCGAAGACAGCCATTACCTGCGAATTGTGGTCGGTCACCTGCGCCAGAAGCTGGCGGATGACCCAACTGCACCGAGGTTTATCGTGACAGAGGCGGGTGTGGGGTACCGGTTGCGGGAGGCTTGAGCTCCTTTTTGTGACTGAATGCATACTTGTGGGAGCAGAGCTTGCTCGCGATAAAGCCAGACGCGATTCACTTTAGAACGCATCCAGCCTATCGCGAGCAAGCTCTGCTCCTATCAAACATCACTCCAATAATGGATTTGAAACGCGGACCTTGTAGGAGCTAACTTGTTGGCGAAGCGGAATTTCTGACGATGCGGGTCCGACGTCTCGCCAACAAGTTGGCTCCTACAGGTCACCCGTTTGCTGCGCGACAGCGCGGTGTCAGGGACACCGGGGCGACTCCCACAGGATATGAGTCATCCAATGGGGCCTCAACTGCCGCCTCGATGCTCCGCCTCATACCGATCCAGCGTATCACTGGCGATTTCCCGGCCCAGAGCGATGAGTTCCGGTGCCTTATAAAACTCGAAAAAACGGCACACGCGTTTTGGCACATTGATCAGGATATCCGGCGGATACCCGGCGATCTTGTACTGCGCCAGCGAGGTTTGCATCACTTCGAAGCTCTGGTTGATAAGGTCCAGCAGTGACGCCGGGCCGACGTTGTCGATGATTACCGATCCTGTGGCGGACTTTGGCGCGCTCTCTCCTTGAGGGGCTGCGGCGGGTTGCTGACCTTGCGGGTCGGCGGATTCCAGCCAGGGATTGTCGATCGTCGCCGCGCTGGCCTTGGGGCTGTTCTGCGGCAGGTGCAACACCTCGTTGCCAGCGGCGTCCAGTTTGCGACGGAACGGCAGGCGCGAACCCAGTGAACTGATCATGTGATCGAAGCGCCGTTTCACCGCAGGCGGACGCTCGATCACCGGTAATTGATAATGCCCTTGGGTGGTCGAGTTGAGATTGACCGCGACGATCAGGTCGCAATGGCTGGACACCACCGGCACGATGGGCAGCGGATTGAGCAGGCCCCCATCCACCAGCATGCGATGACCCTGCATCACTGGCGTGAACAGGCTGGGGATTGCCGCCGAGGCGCGCATGGCCTGATGCAGACAACCTTCCTGAAACCAGATTTCCTGCTGATGGGTCAGGTCGGTCGCCACGGCGGTGTAGGGGATGCGCAGGTCTTCAATGTTGATTTCGCCGACGATCTCGCGGATCTGACCGAATACCTTCTCGCCCCGAATAGCACCGAGGCGGAAACTGACGTCCACCAGACGCAGCACATCCAGATAGTCCAGGCTCTCAATCCATTCCCGGTATTGCCTGAGTTTCCCTGCCGCATAGACACCGCCAACCACTGCGCCCATGGAGCAACCCGCAATGCAGGCTATCTCGTAACCGCGGCGCTCCAGCTCCTCAATGACACCGATATGCGCATAACCCCGAGCGCCTCCAGAACCGAGCACCAGTGCTATACGTTTTTTCATGAACGACCTCCGAATCAGATTGATCCACCATACGCTTGAATCGGGCTATTTTTATCGTTCATTTGCGCGATGTGAAGGCTCTGATTCAGCAAAAAACAGTTACCCTTGCGGCCCCGGTGATGGCACTTTCAGCAAGTGACACCGTCAAAGCTGCACCATTGATATTTCTTCTTGAGGTAACACCGATGAAAGCCTGGATTGTCCTGCCCTTGTTTGCTCTGGTTCTCACTGGTTGCGCGGGTAAAACCGGTTATCGCGAAAGTTGCGGGACGCAGCTTGATTCGGCCTGGAAGGAACTTGATCTGGCCAAGGCTGAAGGCTTCGCCGGCACTGTCAGCTACTCCAAGGCCTTGTCCTTGCTGACCGGCGCCAAGACCCAGCAACAATTCGAAGCCTTCGAAGGTTGCACCGAGAAAGCCGAAAAAGCCCGATTCTATATTCGCGAATCCCGCGCTGGCAGGTAAGTAGAGGAGGCCGCCTGTGGGAGCGGTGCTTGCCCGCGATACATGAGACGCGGCCAGAAGGCATACCGCGTTATCGTTTATCGCGCGCAATCGCCGCTCCCACAATTGTTTTTCAGGCAACATTCCCATCCCTTCCGTACCAATTTCCTCTTCTCTCTGGCGAAAACACCTACGCTAACTTTATTGTGACTGCACAGCAGTCCTGTTTTTAGACATAGGCAGTCGCCTGGAGAGTGTTTTCGATGGGCAGAAAACTCGATGAGTGCCTCAACGCCATTAATGAGGTGGTGTTAGGCAAGGAGCCGCAAGTCCGGTTGGCAATGACCTGCCTGCTCGGTGGCGGCCATTTGTTGATCGAAGACTTGCCCGGTATGGGCAAAACCACCCTCAGCCATACCCTGGCCAAGGTACTGGGCCTCAGCTTCCAGCGGATTCAGTTCACTTCGGACTTGTTGCCGGGTGACATTCTTGGCACCTCGGTGTTTGATCGGGAAACCGGACAGTTCACCTTTCACCCAGGGCCGATTTTCGCTGAGCTGGTACTGGCCGACGAAATCAATCGCGCCACGCCCAAGAGCCAGAGCGCCTTGCTTGAAGCCATGGAAGAGGGGCAGGTCACTATCGAAGGCGCGACGCGTCTTCTGCCGGATCCATTCTTTGTCATCGCCACCCAGAACCCCTTCAGTCAGGGCGGCACTTTCGCGTTGCCCGAGTCGCAACTGGACCGCTTCCTGATGCGTCTTTCTCTGGGATATCCTGCACGCTCTGCCGAGAAAGCCCTGTTGCTGGGCGAATCACGTCGGGACCTGCTACCCCGTTTACAGCCGCTGCTTAATCACGCCGAGCTGGGCGCACTGCAAGCGCAGGCCCGGCAAGTGCGGGTCAGTGATGCGTTGGTGGATTACGTCTTGCGGCTGGTGGACGCAACCCGTGCCCAGCCGCAGTTCGCTTATGGGTTGTCGCCACGGGCGAGTCTGGCGATTCTAAGTGCAGCTCGGGCCTGGGCTTTGCTGGCCGGACGCGAGTATGTGATCCCCGAAGACGTGCAGGCGATCTTGCCCTCGGTGGTCGGCCATCGTCTTCGTGAGCGGACCGATCCCACCGGGCATGGCGGCGGGGCATTGGTCCAATGGCTGCTGCGTGAGGTGCCGGCGCTTTGATCGAACAGTTCAAACCGTTCTGGCAGCGCTGGCTGGCGCGACGTATCCCCCCCGCGTCGCGGGTCAAACTCGATCACCGGCGCATTTTCATTCTGCCCACCCGCACGGGTGGCAGTTTCGCGTTGGTGCTGTTTTTGATGTTATTGGTGGCGATCAATTATCAGAACAGCCTGGCGTATGGTCTGACGTTCCTGCTGCTGTCGATGGCGATTTTGGGGATCCTGCACACCTACCGAAACTTGAGTGGTCTGGTGATTAGCGCAGGCACGGCGCGGCCGGTGTTTGTCGGTGAAACCGTGCATCTGAGCCTGCGCCTGGAGAGTGATCATCACGCTCATCAGGCGATCTCGCTGGGCTGGGACGCCGAGCAGTTGCAGCAGGTCGATATTGCTTCCGAGGCGCGGATCGAGGTTGAACTGAGCTTGCCTGCGCATAATCGCGGCTGGCTGCGGGCGCCAAGGCTGCGGGTTGAAAGCGTCTTTCCGTTAAGCATTCTGCGCACCTGGAGCTGGCTGGATCTGGAGCAGACTGCGCTGATTTACCCTCGGCCGGTGGCGGGTGCAATGCCACTGCTAAAGGGCGTTCAACCTCATGCCGAAGATCACGGCGTGGCCACTCAGGGCCCCGGCGTGGATGACTATCAGGGCTTGCGCACTTATCAGCCCGGTGACAATCGGCGACGCCTGCACTGGAAGGCATATTCAAGGGGCCAAGGGCTGCTGCTCAAAGACTTCACTGATCTGAGTGGCCAGGACTTGTGCCTGGATTTCATGGCCTTGGGCGGTGATATCGAAGAGCGGCTGTCGCGTCTGTGCTACTGGGTGGTGATTCTGTCCCAGCGTCAGCAACCGTTTGCCTTGCGTTTGCCGGGTTATCTGTCGGCCGTGGACAGTGGCAATCTGCATCGTGAAACCTGCCTTCGGGCACTGGCGCTTTATGGCGTGCGGCAATGAGCGCCGTTGCGTCCGGCCTGAGCCTGCCGATTCCGCGTACCAGTCTGCTCTGGCTGCTATTGGCACAAGCGCTGGTCATCGTGCCGTTTATTCAGCACATTCCTGGAACCATCATCATTTTGTGGCTGGCCTGCATGCTGTGGCGCGTGCAGATCTTCCGCATGCGTGCTCGCCATCCCGGTGCATGGATAAAAGGCGGGCTGCTGGTGGGCACGGCGGGCGGGGTGTATCTGGCCCGTGGCAGCCTGGTCGGGCTGGAGGCGGGCGCTGCGCTGTTAGTAGCGGCTTTTGTGCTGAAAATGCTCGAGATGCAGAGTCGGCGTGATGCATTGGTATTGATCTTCCTCGGCTTCTTTTGCATCACGGTCGGCTACTTGTTCGAGGACAACCTGCTGTGGGCGGCGTTCACCTTGTTACCCGTCAGCACATTATTGGCGGCGTTGATCGGCTTGCAGTCATCCAGTCATTCCAGCAGTCAGTCCGGCAGCCTCAAGCTGGCGCTCAAATTGCTGGTGCAGGCGGTGCCGCTGATGCTTCTGCTGTTCCTGTTCTTCCCGCGTCTGGAGCCGCTCTGGTCATTGCCGCAGCCGAGTAATAAAGGCCAGACGGGGCTTTCCGACAACATGGCGCCGGGGGACATGGCTGAGTTGAGTAAGTCAGCGGCGTTGGTATTTCGCGCCAGTTTTGACGGCCCGATTCCGGCTCGTAATCAGTTGTATTGGCGCTCCCTGACCCTTGAACAATTTGACGGGCGACGCTGGTCGCAGTCGCCGCGCGCGCAAACCGTGCAGATGCCGCAATGGCAGAAACGTGGTGATTCCCTGAGTTACAGCATCGTCATGGAGCCCAGCGGCCGACCCTGGTTGTCGAGCCTGGACGTAGCCGAAAGCAATCTGGGTGATGTGCGCCAGATGAACGATTTCCGCTTGCAGCGACGTCGGCCGGTGGAGCAGTCGTTGCTCTACAACGTCATCTCCTGGCCGGACGCGACCCGTGAGGCGCAACTCAGCGAGAACATTCAGCGACAGGACCTGCAATTACCCGCCAAGGGCAACCCTCAGGCGCGGCAGTGGGCCAGCGATCTGTTGCGCCGTCATCCACAGCCCGATGAGCTGGTGCAGACGATGCTCGATTACTTTGCCCGCGAGCCTTATCACTACACCCTCAAACCACCGACGCTGGGACCAGACAGCATTGATGACTTCCTGTTTGAAAGCCGCCGTGGTTTTTGCGCGCATTACGCAGGGGCGATGACTTTCGTGTTGCGTGCGGCGGGTATTCCGGCGCGGGTGGTGGCCGGTTATCAGGGCGGCGAACTCAACCCGGACGGCCAGTACCTGACGGTACGCCAGTTTGATGCTCACGCCTGGGTTGAGTACTGGCAGCCCGGTGTTGGCTGGCGCAGCGTCGATCCCACCGCAGCGGTGGCGCCGCAACGTATAGAACAGGGACTGGAGCAAGCGTTGGCGGCGGACGAGGCGTTTCTAGCGGACTCGCCCATGTCGGCGCTGCGCTATCGCCATGTACCGTGGCTTAATTCGCTGCGCCTCAGCTGGGACAATCTCAATTACGGCTGGCAGCGCTGGGTGCTGGGCTATCAGGGGCAGGAGCAGTTGCGGGTGCTGAATCGCTGGTTCTCCGGCCTGGAGGCTCCGGCCTTCATCGTGGGTCTGTGCGTGTTTATGGGGTTGATCGCGTTGTGGGTGTTCAAACCCTGGCAGCGCGAAAGTGATTCGCAACTTCGCCTGTTCGGCGCGTTCGAAAGACTGCTGGCACGTCATGGCCTGCGGCGTTTGCCGGGGGAGGGCGTCGAGGAGTTCTCGCGTCGTGCTGCGCTGTTATTGCCAGGGCACGCCGACGCAATCGTCGCCTTCGCCCTAGAGTTTCAGGCTCAGCGTTATGCGGGTAGCTCGTCTTCACCGGCCGAACTTAGGCGGCGTCTGAAGCAATTGCGGCGACGTTTGCCATGGCGTTTATCGCCAGTCAAAGAAACCCACGATTCACGATAAGGATGAGTTCATGTCATCGATGGTTGACCATCTGGTCGCACAAGTCCTGGGCCTGCACATCAAGTTGCTGGCTTGTCAGGCGCGTCTTGCCGCATCCACCGACCCCGAGGCGTTGCACGACCTGCGCACTACGGTCCGGCGTCTGCGCAGCCTGTTGCGTCCTCTTCGCGGCGTATCAGGGGTCGAGCAACTGGAAGCGGCAGCCAAGGCGGTAGGGGAATTGACCACGCCGCTGCGGGACATGGAAGTACTTGCCGCACACTTGGCCGAGCAAGGCCTGGCCGATGCTGCGTCGGTGCGCATCAATAAGGTTAGCAAGGCTTACGGGCAGGTCGCGACATCGGCTGAGCTCGGTCGACTGTTCAGCACCCTGGATCAGTTTCCCGGATTCCTGCGGGTGCAACAACGCCAGCAATTGCTGCGAGGCCTGCGCAAGACCATCGAGAAAGGCATGGACAAGCAGTGGAAAAAACTTCGCGAAGCCATCGCCGATCCGGCTCATGACCGGCATCGTCTGCGCTTGTTGATCAAACGCGTGCGCTACGCCGCAGACGCTTATCCCGAGTTGAGCCATCAGCCGAAGAAAATGCAATCGCGTCTGAAAGCCGCTCAAGGTGCGCTGGGCGATTGGCATGATCATCTGCAGTGGCTGGCTCAGGCCGGGCAGGAGCGCGATCTGGCACCTTGCATCGCCTCCTGGCAAACCGGCATCGTACGTGCCGAGAAGAAGGCTGACGTTGCGCTGCTGCGCTTGAGCAAGACCTGCTTCGGTTGAAATCGCTTTAGAGTATTGGCTGCCGTTAAACACATTCCAAATGTCTGATTTGGAATGCTTTGCTACCTGTAGGAGCGCGCTTGCCCGCGATTGCGTCGGCATAGGCAATATATTAATCGGCTGACGGACCCAATCGCGGGCAAGCGCGCTCCTACACAGACTGTGTGAAAACTACTGCGCTCGGCAATACTGTGTTAAAAACAGGCGAAAAATGCTCATTTAGAACACCTAGACTCCGCTTTTTCGCCTGTTTTTGCCTTGTCTTGCCGTCGCTCGCTACGTTTTCACACAGTCTGTACAGGTGCGTTAGTCGCCAGAGACTGTGCGGCCCTTGAGCGACTGGTCAGCGTTGATCCGGCCGCAAATATGGCCAATATGACGTATGCGCTATCCATGATGGCTGGTTAAGATCAACACCTGTTTGCTGACTCGCCACCGCGCGGGTTTTTTATTACCGGTACTACGGGGTATACATGAAGTTTTCCGAGCTGATCGACGCGGTGCAGCGTAACCCGCTGGCCGTGACTATCCCGGCTGAATGGGCGCAAGGCCGCGCCAGTTTTGGTGGTTTGATGGCAGCGCTGCAATATGAAGCGATGCGCGCCAAAGTGCCTGAGGGAAGGCCGGTGCGCTCACTGGCGATCACCTTTGTCGGCCCGGCCGAGCCTGGCGTCCCGATTGCTTTCGAAGTAGAGGTATTGCGCGAGGGCAAAGCCGTCAGCCAGTTGCTGGGGCGAGCCACGCAAAATGGTCAGGTGATGACGCTGATTCAGGGCAGCTTCGGTGCGTCCCGTGAGTCGGTGATTTCGGTCAAGGCTGATCCCGCGCCAACGCTCAAGCCGCTGGAAGCGTGTCCGCAATTGCCCTTCGTCAGCGGCATGATGCCCGAGTACCTGCGGTTTATGGAGCTGCGTTGGGCGTTGGGCGGTTTGCCGTTCAGCAACACGCCTTCCCCGGCCATTGGCGGTTATGTGCGGTTTCGCGATATCGAAGAAGGGCCTTCCAGCGAAGCGCACATGCTGGCGCTGGTCGATGCCTGGCCACCGGCGCTGTTGCCTCACCTGAGCAAACCCGCGCCGGGCAGTTCACTGACCTGGACTATCGAGTTTGTCCAGCCCATGTCTGTGTTGAGCACTCATGACTGGTGTTCTTACAAAGCGGTAATCGAGCATGCTCGCGATGGTTACGGACACACCGCCGCGATGCTCTGGTCGCCGACGGGGGAGCTGATTGCGATCAGTCGGCAGACGGTGACGGTGTTTGGATGAGCCCGTTGTCACGCCGCTAGCGATTGCCCGTGACGCTCAATGCCCAACGCGGCGATCATCCCGATGATGCCAACGGCCAACGAGATAACGCTCATGGAAAATATCCCGTCCACAATCAGCAGAGTGGCCAGAAGTAATAACGGTACGGCGATCAGATGCTGGGTCGAGCGCTTATGATTTTTCGCGTCACCGCGCCATTGCCCTATATGGAGATTGAGTAAGCGCTTGGCCATGACTGCATTCCTCTTCAAACACTATGAATGCCTGAAGAGTAGGCCCGACTCGCAGTGGCGGCGAATCAAGTCTGACTATCGGTGTGATAGGCGCTAAATTATTAAGTTTGAACACCCCGTTTGTTGATTGGAATGCGATCCACATGTGGGAGATTCTATGGTTGCCTGCAAGCGCTGATCCCGGTGGGACCGAATTCATTCGGGAAGGCGGCATTCCTGACGGCACGGATACATCGAATGTACCGGCCCCTTCGCGAATGAATTCGCTCCCACGGATTCGCGTTTGCAGGCCAACATAGAATCTCCCTCAGCATCTGGTATGGCACAGGACCTGGGCGATCAAGGCTTAGCGAGTTCTCTTCAAAGCTTGAGCTGCCCGATCGCTTTGCTCAGCTCACCCGCCAGGGTCGCAAGCTCGTCGCTGGTACTCGCCGAGTCCACGGTTTGGTTGACGGTGCGCTCGGTCACGTCGCGTATGCTGACCACGGCGCGGTTCATTTCCTCGGCGACCTGGCTTTGTTGCTGTGCGGCCACGGCAATCTGAGTGTTGCTTTCGCGCATTTGCGCCACCGCATCGGCAATGGCCGCCAGCGCTTCGCCTGCCTCATGTGCTTGCTGCACGCACTCGTCAGCCTTGAACGAGCTGTCCTGCATAAAGTCGACGGCATCCCGCGTGCCGGATTGCAACGCTGAAACCATCGTGGTGATTTCATCTGTGGAGACCTGTACGCGTTTGGCCAGGTTGCGGACTTCATCGGCGACCACCGCAAAGCCGCGACCCATTTCACCTGCTCGTGCCGCTTCGATCGCAGCGTTCAAGGCCAGCAGGTTGGTTTGCTCGGCGATGCTATGAATCACGCTAACCACGCCGTTTATCTTCTGACTGTCTTCGGCCAGACGCTGAATCATCCCGGCGGTCTGCTGCACGCCACTCGACAAACCGGCAATCGAGGTCTGGACCCGATCAACGACAGCCTTGCCACTGCCCGCCAGAGTATCGGCGGTCCGGGATTGATCCCGTGTGGTGCTGGCGTGCTGGGCGATATGGAAAACCGTCGCAGACATCTCGTTGATGGCGGTGGCAACCTGGTCGGTCTCACTTTGCTGGCCAAGCATGCCATGGCGCACGTCGTTCATGCCTGTCGCCAGATGCACTGCGCCCTGATCCAGGCGCGCAGCAGTCTGCGAGACGGTAGTGACGACCCGCTGATAGCCAGCCTGCATGGCGTTGAATGCCTTGGCCATCTGACCCACTTCATCCTCGCCGGTCAGCGGCACGCGGGCAGACAGGTCGCCGCTTTTTTCCACGTGCAGCATGACGTCCTTGAGCGTGTTGAGCTGGCTCAGCAGGAAGCGGATCAGCAATTGCGAAGCGCCGAGCATGGCGAGCATCAGTACCAACACGGCAATGGCGTAGTTAGCGAAGCGCTGCTCCAGCACTTGCATCAGGCTTGGGGCAAACGCCAGTACCGCAATGCGCTGCCCGTCAGGCCGTGACACGATCTGAGCACCTGTCAGGAGGTGTTCGCCCGTTAACGATTGTGAGCCGAGTTCCACCCATTCTGTGGCAGCACCTAACTCAGGCAGAGGTTGTCCCTTGAATTCGGGTGTTTGCCCGGCAGTGAAAATCAGCAGCTCTGGCTGGCTCGGCAGCGCCTGGGATGCAGGCCAGGCAGTGAGCAGTCTTGCCTGCGCCTGAGCTGATTCTCGAGCGTCATCAATGCGAGCCTGTTGCTCCAGTTGCAGGGCGTAAATAACCAGCATCAACGTGGTGAAAAAGGCCACCGCGTTGACGGCCCAGAATTTGTACTTCAGGGAAAGGTTGCTAATCCAGGTGCCCATGGGAGGTCTTCTTTGGTTAGTCAGGAGGAGATATGCAGCAAGGTGCCATCATCATCTCCCACTGAACAAAGCGTTCCTTGACCTGGATCAACCTAATCCTGAGCGGCGACAGGTATTTGAGGTAATACGAAAAAATCCCGAGCGGTAGCGCTGCTGTGGCTGGCCAGATCCTCTAGGGTCTCACCGCGATGCTGCGCGACTTCACGCAATACTTCCGGCAGAAAACCGGGTTCGTTGCGGCCGTTCTTCGGCTTGGGCCGCAGGGTGCGTGGCAGCAGATACGGCGCATCGCTTTCCAGCATCAATCGGCCTCGGGGAATATCTCGGACCAGGGGATGCAGGTGGCCGCCGCGGCGCTCGTCGCAGATCCAGCCGGTGATGCCGATGTGCAGGTCCATATCCAGATAGCTGTAGAGCGCACGCTGTTCGCTGGTGAAACAGTGCACCACGGCGGCAGGCAGACGATCACGGTAGTCTCGGAGGATTTCCAGCAATCGTTGATTGGCGTCGCGCTCGTGGAGGAACACCGGCATTTGCAGCTCCACGGCCATTGCCAAATGTGCTTCCAGGACCTTTTCCTGTTGCGGGCGAGGGGAGAAGTCGCGATTGAAATCCAGCCCGCATTCGCCAACGGCCCGCACACGGTCTTCCTGAAGCAGGGCGCGCAGCTGGCGCTCGCTGTCGGCGTTCCAGTCAACCGCCGAGTGAGGGTGAATCCCTGCGGTGCTGAACAGTCGCAAAGCGCTTTCGTCGAGCTCATGGCAAAGCTTCAAAGCCTGCTCGCTGCCCTCGACGCTGGTACCCGTGAGCAGCAACTGACAGACGCCCGCAGCGTATGCGCGATCAAGCACCGCCTGTCGTTGCGAGTCGAAGCTGGCGTTTGTCAGATTGACGCCGATGTCGATGAGTTGCATGGTGCTACCTCAGGCCGGAGACCGCTGAGGATATCAGAGCTACGGCTTCAATAATAAAAGGTAATACAATCAGTATCTTGAGAGAGAATTCTGATTGTCTTTCGCAATACTCAGATGATCTTCGTGTCATCGCACAAGCTTTACCCACTTCTTTTTTCATGTTTTGCGAACGGCATTTCCCTGGAGAGTTAATGATCCGAGCCTCCCTTTACCTGATGGTTTCTGTGTCGCTGCTGCTGCCATTTTCGGTCAGTGCCCGCCAGGCCGGGCCGCAGGTAGCCGAGCACAAAACCGTCGTGCGCGATCTGCCGACGATTCGCAGCAGCAAGGTATTGCGCGTGCTGGTCAATCAGAGCCGCAATAGCTCGGGGGATGCCAAGGGAGAGGAAATCGGCGTCGAATACCACCGACTGCAAGCTTTCGAAAAATACCTCAATAGCCATTCCCGTGATGGTCAGCAAGTTACCTTCAAAGTCATGCCCAAAGCCAAAAACCAGTTACTCATAGCGCTGCAGCGTGGTGAGGGCGATCTGGTTGCTCCCGGCGAGTTGCTCGACACCCGGGAAGCCAGAGGCATTCAGGCCAGTGAGCCGATCATCCGTCATGTGCCGTTGGTTGTGGTGGGTGTCAGGGGCGCGCGCAGTTTCAAGCACATCGAACAGCTTTCCGGGCGAACCCTGAGTTTGTCGGCGGGCAGTGCGGCCGATGAAGCAGTGCATCTGCTGAATCAGCGACTGGCCCTGCGCAAGCTGGCACCGGTGAAAATCGAGTGGGTCGATCCCAGTCTGGCGGTCGAGGACGTACTGGAAATGGTTCAGGCCGGTATCTTCCACCTCACCGTGGTCGAGCAGCCCATCGCTGAGCGATGGGCCAAAGTCATGCCCAAATTGCGTGTGGATCGCTCGCTGACGCTGAGCACCAACAGCGACATGAACTGGTTTGTCCGCCAGGACGCGACGATGCTGCGAACCACCATCGATGGCTTTCTAAAGACCTACAAACCGCCAGCCAATCAGGACATTGCGTTCCAGAAGGCCTATAAAAATCTCTATAAAGTCCACAATCCGTTGGCCCGGGCTGATCGCCAGCGCCTTGAGGAACTGCGTCCGACCTTGCAACGCCATGCAGATGCGCAGGGTATGGACTGGTTGAATCTGGCTGCACTGGCCTTCAAGGAGTCAGGGCTTGAGCCACAGGCCCAGGGCAGCGGCGGGGCTACCGGTCTGTTGCAGATCACGCCCTCCGCAGCGAAGCGGGTCGGCGTAGGCAACATCCAGTCTACCGACAGCAATGTGCAGGCCGGGGCTAAGTATCTGGCTCTGATCCGGCGCAAGTTCTTCGGCAGTTCCAGATTCAACGAGCGTGAACGCATGGCGTTCACGCTGGCGGCCTACAACCTCGGCCCCGAGCGGGTGCAAGGCATGCGCAAGGAGGCCAAGCGACGAGGGCTCAACCCTGATCAGTGGTTCTTTCAGACTGAACGTGTCGCAATGGATCAGGCCGGCATGGGCGTGGTGAGCTATGTCAACAGCGTCAACAAGTACTACCTCGCGTTTGATCGTGAGCGGGATTCGCTGGAACGATCGCCGTCCGGCAAAGCGGTAGTCAGGAAGTAATCGAAAAAATAGATAGTGATGCCGAGTTTTTTGCGATTGTTAGATTGGCTGATCCGATTAATATGGCGCCATCAACTTCATTCACGGAATGCACCACATGAACACTCGGATCAAATCGCTTCTCACCACCCGCGCTGGCTACGGCCTGACTGTTGTGCGCATCCTGGTCGGCATCATCTTCGTTGCCCATGGTAGCCAGAAACTGTTTGGCGCTTTTGGCGGCTACGGTCTTGAAGGCACCGGCCAGTACATGGCGAGCCTGGGTCTGACACCGGGTTATCTGATGGCGCTGCTGTCCGGTAGCGCAGAGTTCTTCGGTGGTCTGGGTCTGGTAGTGGGTTTGCTGGCCCGTCCTGCGGCACTGGTACTGGCAGCGACACTGGTTGTGGCAATCTTCTCGGTCCATATCCACAACGGCTTGTTCATGGCCAACAACGGTTACGAATTCGCGCTGGCCCTGCTGGGCGGTGTGGTGGCGGTATTGATTGAAGGGGCGGGCAAGCTGTCTATTGATCGCGCCATCGGTAACTGATCTACATTACTGATAGATGTGATGCTTCAAAGACCCGCCTCGTGCGGGTCTTTTTATTTGGGGGCGAATCAGAAGTGCGCTACTGACAATTGACAATCAGCGGGTGGCTTATCTACGATGCTGCCCATGCGCCGATTTACACAACTACTTGCGGGGCGCCAGATGAGCATGAAGCTTGTCGATAGAAGTCCTCAGGGGCTTCGAAATACCGCTAAAGCGTTGGTTCGGTGTTGCCTCTCACCGCTGCCCAGCGGAGCATTTGAGGCTGAGACAAAACATCATGAGCCATCCCGTCGTTCGTATTTCCCCGATCGCCACCCAGTTTTCCCGTCGCAACCCGAAAATAATGCTCTGCGGTTCACACCAGCCTACCTTGCTGCGCTTTCTGGACGGTCGTCCACGTCGCAACGGCGGGCCTCACGCATTCCTGATCCAGTTTGTCGATCCGCAACAATCATTGGCCAGCTTCAAGGATGACCAGTTCGATCTGGCAGTGGTTCAGGCGCCGTCTGCCGAGCGTGTGGAGGAAGTGGTGCGCAATTTGACGCGGATTGCCCGGCAGGGCTTGATTACTCGGTGTTGAGGGCAGCAGCTCCTATCAAATAAACATAACTATATGATTCTAAATGAGGTTCTGTAGGAGTGAGCTTGCTCGCGATAGCGGCAGTTAAGGCGGAAATTTCATTGACCAAAAAAACGAATCGCGAGCAAGCTCACTCCTACAGGGGCTGTGTTTGCTGTGCGACGGCGCGGTGCCAGAGGGCTGACCTGCTCTATCAGAGGTAATCAATCGCCACGATATAGCAGAGCTGTTCGCCGGTGGGGGTGTGAACTTTCACTTCAGCATCCAGTGCTTTGCCGATCAGGGCACGGGCCAGTGGCGAGTCGATGCTGATCAGGTTCAGCTTCAGGTCCAGTTCGTCAGGGCCGACGATCCGGTAGCGTGACTCTTTGCCGTCTTCATCCTCAATGGTCACCCAGGCGCCGAAGTAGACCTTGTTGACGTCGCTGGGGTGTGCGTCGACGACTTTCAGACTTTCCAGCCTTTTGGTAAGAAAGCGCACGCGACTGTCGATTTCACGCAGCATCTTTTTACCGTAGGTGTATTCGGCGTTCTCTGAACGATCCCCCTGGGCCGCTGCTTCGCTCACCGACTGCGTCACTTGCGGGCGGCGGACGTGCCAAAGCTCATGGAGTTCGGCTCGCATCCGCGCTTCACCCTCAGGGGTGATCAGCGCGGTGCCAGCGGTGCGGGGAGGGCGGTAGCGGCTCATGGATTGTCGTTATAGGGAACAAGGGCGCGAAGTCTATCAGCCATCGCGCAGTACCGTCAGCGGGCTCACATTCAACGCCCGACGAGTACCGAATACCCCTGCGCCACCCACCAGCAAAGCGCCGATTACAGGCAACAGCAGCAGCCAGGCATGAGGCGCCCAGTCAAGGTTGAAGGCGTAGCGGTACAAGGCGAACGTCACCAGCTCGCAACCCAGTGCAGCCAGCAGGCCGCTCACGGCCCCCAGCAGGCCGAACTCGATGCGTCGCGCCTTGACCAGTAATGCCCGCTCCGCACCTAAAGCCCGCACGAGTGCGCCTTGGCGAATACGCTCATCCAGAGTCGCTTGAAGGCCGGAAAACAGCACGGCAATACCCGCCGCCAGAACGAACAGCAGCACGAACTGCACGGCTAGCGTCACCTGATCCAGAATGCTGCGTACCTGCTCCAATAGTGCCTCAACGCCCAGAATGCTGATGGCCGGGAAAGTGCGCGACAGCTCGACGATCTGCTTGTCGTTGCCAGCAGGCAGATAGAAGCTGGTCATGTAGGTGGTGGGCAGATCCTGCAGAGTGCCGGGCTGGAAGATGATGAAGAAGTTCGGCTGGAAGGTGTCCCAGTTGACGTCACGCAGGCTGGTAACCACTGCATCACGACTCATTCCGCCGATCATGAAGTTCAGACGGTCGCCCAGTTTGATCTGCAGGCTCTCAGCCAGCTTGGCTTCTACCGACACCCCGGGAGTTGCACTGGTTTCGCCGTTGGCTGACCACCAGTTGCCTGCGGTCAGAGTGTTGCCTTCCGGCATATTTGCCGACCAGGTCAGGTTCAGGTCGCGGCGTGTAGCGTTTTCCCCGCGTGAGTCCTTGGTCACGAAGTCGCTCACCGGCTTGTCGTTGATGTTTAACAGGCGACCGGGTACCACGGGATAGAGCGGGGCCGCGTGAGGCGACAGTTTGCTGATCTGCTGGCTGAAGGCGTCTTTCTGATCCGGCAGCACGTTGAGCACGAAGTAGTTCGGCGCGTCTTTGGGCAACTGGTTTTGCCAAGTGTCCAGCAGTTCGCCACGCAGTAACGCGATCAAACCCATGGACAACAGAATCAAGCCGAATGCCAGCGATTGCCCGGCAGCAGCCATGGGATATCGCAGCAGTTGACCCAGGCCCAGGCGCCACGGCAGCGAAGCGCGGGCCAGCAGGCGACGCAGGCTTTTCAGGGCCAGCAACAGCAAGCCGCCAAGCACCACAGCAGCAATCACACCACCGCCGAGCAAGGCAAAAGTCAGTACCAGATCCAGGCTCAACCGCCACATGATCAAACCCAGAGCGAGCAGGGCGGCGCCGTACACCAGCCATGAGCTGGCCGGGATCGGCAGCATGTCACGGCGCAGTACACGAAGCGGTGGTACTCGCCCCAAGGCTGCAAGCGGTGGCAGGGCAAACCCGGCCAGAGCAACCAGCCCGGTGCCGATACCCGCCAGAGCAGGCATCACGCCACCGGGAGGTACTGTTGCGGGCAGAAGATTATGCAGCAGAGCGAACAGTGCCAGTTGCGCCAGCCAGCCGAGCAATGCGCCGCTCAATGCGGCAAGCAGGCCGAGCATGGCCAGTTGCAGGCTGAACAGCACAAGCGCTTCATTCCGGGAGAGGCCAAGGCAGCGCATCAGTGCGCTGGCGTCGAATCGGCGCACGGCAAAGCGTGCAGCGGATAATGCAACGGCTACACCGGCAAGCAGCACCGCAACCAGACTGGCCATATTCAGATATCGTTCGGCCTTGCCCAGCGCGCCACCGATCTGTTGACTACCGTCGCGGGCGTCCTTGATTTCCTGGTGTGGCTCCATGCCCGGCTCGATGGCCTTGCGATAGGCGGCCAACGCTTCAGGCGGGCCGGTCCACATGTCCCGATAACTGACGCGGCTGCCCGGCTGGACAACGCCGGTGGCTTGCAGATCGGCCATGTTGATCATGACGCGAGGTGTCAGACTGTAAAAGTTACCGGCGCGATCAGGCTCATACGTCAGAACCCGGGTCAGCTTGAGCGTTTTGGAACCCACATCAATATCGTCGCCAACTTTCAGATCCACAGCCGGGAGCAATCGCGACTCAGCCCAGGCTTCACCGGGTCTCGGGCCGCGGCTGACTTCTTCAGGCTGATAAAGGTCGGCAGCGCTTTTCAGTTCACCGCGTAGCGGGTAGACGCCGTCGACGGCTTTAATGCTCGAAAGCTGAATCCCGGCATCGGTGGCGATCACCGTGGAAAACACGACGATTTGTGCATGCTTGAGCTGGAGTGCTTCGCCCGCCTGAATTTGCTCAGGCCTGGCCGGGCTTGAACCTTCTACGACCAGATCGGCACCGAGAAACTCGGTGGCGCGCAACAGCATCGCGCCGTTGAGGCGGGCACCGAAATAACCGATGGCGGTGCTGGCAGCTACGGCGACCAGCAAGGCAAAGAACAGGACTCGCAGTTCACCGGCGCGGGCGTCGCGCAGCAGTTGGCGAGTGGCGAGGGTGAGCAGGCGCGAAAACGGCAGGCGTACCATCAAGGCTCCAACGGGGCGACCAGACGGCCACCTTCAAGACGGATCAAGCGTCGGCAACGATGGGCCAGACGTTCATCGTGTGTGACCAGTACCAGCGTGGTACCGCGTTCCTTGTTCAAATCGAACAGCAGGTCGCTGATACGCTCACCAGTCTGGCTGTCCAGGTTGCCTGTGGGTTCGTCGGCAAACAGCACGGACGGATCTGCCGCGAATGCGCGGGCAATGGCAACCCGTTGTTGCTCACCTCCCGACAGTTGGCGTGGCGTGTGGGTCAGGCGTTTGCCCAGCCCGACGCGCTCAAGCAGAACTCTGGCCTGCTCGCGCGCATCCTTGCGACCTTCCAGCTCCATGGGCAGCATGACGTTTTCCAGTGCATTGAGGCTGTCGAGCAACTGGAATGACTGGAATACAAAACCCACATGTTCGGCGCGAACCCGGGCGCGCTGGTCTTCGTCCAGCTCACTCAGGTTGCGGCCTGCGAGGATCACCGCACCCGAGCTAGGCAAATCGAGACCGGCCAGCAGGCCGAGCAGCGTCGACTTACCAGAACCTGACGCGCCAACGATGGCCAGACTGTCGCCCTTGTTTAGTTCCAGAGAGAGTTCGTGCAGGATGGTCAGGTCACCTTCGGTGCTGGGGACCACTTTGTTGAGGCTCAGAGCACTGAGAATACTTTCACTCATGGAGAATCCGATGCGTGCGTGGTTTTTAAGTGCTGGCCTGGTTTTGCTGTTGCTGTCACAAGCCGCAGCGGCGGGCACAGTATTGATCGTTGGGGATAGTATCAGCGCGGCTTTCGGCCTGGATACCCGCATTGGCTGGGTTGCCTTGCTTGAGCAGCGCATGAAGCAGGAGGGTTTCACCGATAAAGTGATCAACGCCTCTATCAGCGGCGATACCAGTGCCGGAGGTCGAGCGCGGCTGCCTGCGCTGCTTGCAGAGCATAAGCCGGAACTGGTGATCCTCGAGCTGGGGGGTAATGACGGCTTGCGGGGTCAGCAGCCAACTCAATTGCAACAAAACCTTGCATCAATGATTGATAGCTCGCGGGATGCTGGCGCCAAGGTGCTTTTGCTGGGCATGCAGATTCCGCCGAACTACGGGCCGCGTTACACCAACGCTTTTAAAGAGGTCTACACCAATCTGGCCGCCGAGAAAAAAGTGCCGTTGGTGCCATTCTTTCTTGAGGGCGTGGGCGGTGTTCCCGAACTGATGCAGGCGGATGGCTTGCATCCGGCGGCCAATGCTCAACAAAAGTTGCTGGAAAATGTCTGGCCGACGCTAAAACCGCTGCTTTGAGGCTTTTCTAGCCGGGGGCTTTCGGCTAAGGTGGCGCCCCCAATCTGGAGCCCTCCATGCCACGTCCCGCCTGGTCCCTGTATGCCTATCAAATGATCGAGCCTGATGAGCAGCTCGATCTGTTCGCGTGTCAGGAAGTCAAAGTGCATCTGGTGGCGCGTCAGCTGGAGCTTGGCGGGACTGTCGACCGAACGCTGTGTGGCACTTTGTTGCCCGCACAACCGCGTTGGTCAGTGGTGGCGAGAGAGGTTTTTCGTGACGAGCGGTTGTGCTCGCTGTGCCGTGCTATCGTCGAAGCACAGAAGAGCGGCAACCGCCCGATCTGGCCTGAGTTACGCTTCATGGAGTAAATTGCCGACTGACTCCCGGTCCGTGAGGTCTGGGTGTACAATTCGCCACTTACCACCCGCCGTATTGCCCAAGGATTCCCCGGATGTTGTCGCGCATTCCAGCCGTTACCCGCTGCCTGTCGCTTGCTGCACTGTGTGCGGCGGGCTCTGTTTCCGCTTTGGAATTCCCTCTGCCGCCGTCGGGTGAAAATATCGTTGGCCAGGTGCAGACCGTTACGGCCCGGTACGAAGATACCTTTGCCGATCTGGGTACGAAGTACGATCTGGGTTATCTGGAAATGATCGCTGCCAACCCGGGTGTTGACCCGTGGTTGCCGGGCGCTGGTACTCAGATCGTCTTGCCGACCCGTTTCATACTGCCAGCCGGTCCGCGCGAAGGTATCGTGATCAACCTTTCCGAGTACCGGATGTATTACTACCCGAAAGGGCAGAATGTGGTTCACACCTATCCGCTGGGTATCGGCCGGGAAGGGTGGGGCTCGCCAATTGGTGTCACCAAGGTGATCGCCAAGACGCCAAATCCGACCTGGACTCCGCCTGCGTCGATTCGTGCCGAGCATGCTGCTGATGGTGATCCGCTGCCAAACGTTGTGCCAGCCGGTCCGGATAACCCTCTTGGTCCGTTCAAGTTTGGCCTGGGGATGTCCGGTTACCTGATTCACGGTTCTAACAAGAAGTTTGGTATCGGTATGCGCACCAGTCATGGCTGCTTCCGTATGTATAACAACAACGTGCTGGAGTTGGCCGATATGGCTCCGGTGGGTACTACGGTGCGTATCATTGCCGAGCCGTACAAGTTTGGTTTGAGCGGTGGCAAGGTTTATCTGGAGGCGCATACGCCGGTGGATGACAACGGCAATCCTTCGGTGGTCGATAAGCACACGGCGGTGATCAATGCGTTGCTCAAGCGCGAAGACTTGGCCAATAACCTGCGCATGAATTGGGATCTGGTGCGTGATGTGGTTGCGGCTGAGGATGGTATGCCGGTCGAAATCGCGGTGCCGGGTGCAGCGGTGGCTGCTAGTGTTCAGGATTCGGTTCCGTTGCAGTGATGGTTCTTTATGTAGTTGTTTTGCGTACATATCCGTTGTCAGGTAACGGCTGATATTGGTTGCGCTTTTACAGCGCCTCACTTTTGAAAGGAGCCCAAAAGTAAGCAAAAGGCTCTTGCCCCATCACTCGCCACCTCGCTGTCGCTCGGTGTACCCGCCCGCAGATCCTGAACCGTGGGCCGCCGCAATGGGCCATCCATGGCCCGGTGCGGCTAACCCGGCATCCTTGCCGGGTTGCCCACGATTCAGAATCTGCGCTCGGCCAGCGTGATTTAACGGGGCGCCTCAGATCAAAATCAACAACGCGGCGGCCTGACAGCCGACCTCATTTGTGAACTTTCCGGGCATCTGTAGGAGCTGCCGAAGGCTGCGATGCGGTGTGTCAGACGATATTTGTGCTGGCTGTGCTGACGTCTCGCGAACAAGTTCGCTCCTACCGGTCGAGGCGATCCCGCCGTTTTCGTTCTGCTTTTGATCTGCTTTTGATTTTGATCTTAGGCGCCCCGTTAAACCACGCCGGCCGGAATTCGATATTGCTGCGTGGGGCAAACCGGCAGGGATGCCGGTTTAGCCGCCTCAGGCCATGGATGGCCGGTGGCGGCGGCCCCACGCAGCAATGTCGAATTACGGGTATGCCGAGCCTAGGCGAGGTGCCAAGTGGTGGGGCAAGAGCGTTTTGCTTACTTTTGCGCTCCTTTCAAAAGTGAGGCGCTGTAAAAGCGCAACCAATATCAGCCGTTACCTAATAACGGATATGCTCACACAATCCACCAACCACCAACCACCAACCACAATCAAAAAACAGCCAATAAAAAAGCCGACCCGGATAACCAGATCGGCTTTCTTGCAACAACAATCCGGAAGGGATTATTACTTGCGGCTAGCCTTGTCCAACATACGCAGAGCGCGCTCGTTGGCTTCGTCAGCAGTTTGCTGAGCTTTTTGAGCAGCAGCCAGAGCTTCGTCAGCTTTGCGATAAGCTTCGTCAGCGCGAGCTTGCGAACGAGCAGCTGCGTCTTCGGTAGCGGTCAGGCGAGCTTCGGTTTCTTTGGATACGCTGCTGCAACCGGTAGCCAGAACTGCTGCCAGAGCCAGAGCAGAGAATTTCAGAGCGTTGTTCATTGTGTTCCCCTTCAAGGAATTTTTTCAAATTAGTCATCTCTCGAAAATGAGAAAATGACCGGCGTACATAGTACCCACTGTTTGTAGTAAGTAAACTGACGAAGCGCAAGAAGCCCGAGATTTTCTCTGCTTTGAAAGTGTTCCGCCTTACTTCTCATGTGTTTTGTATAAAAAATATCCAGCCGCTGCACGCGTACACGTAACCTTATGCCCATGGGCTTCAGAGTCGCAGTCCAGCACTCCTGAGTACCGCAGGTATATGAGGAACATGTATCTGTTTAGCTCATGTCGAGGTGACTTTCAATTCACCCCGGCGTCTCAATCGACAAGCTCCGGCAATGTTCAGTTCAACGCTTCGCTCAATCAGATATTCGGTCGCTGCTTTTTGCGGTCGATTCGCTTGAGCATATTCCCCAATGACGCCTACTATTTGCAGGTGCTCTTTTGTTGGGATCAGCAAAGCTCTTCTCGGTGTCCAAAACAGGCACAGGGTGGCGTAGATGTTCCTTCGCCGGAAAAACATCGGTAAGGTAGGGGTCAAATTCCAAGACCCGCGAGGAGTAGTGATGAGCGAGGCGCTGTCCATCCACCATGATGAGACCGGTCACCAGTTTGAAATCAACATCGACGGTCACCGTGCCTACCTGACCTATATGGACCTGGGTAAGCAGACTCTGGATATCTATCGGACCTTCGTCCCCAATGCCCTGCGTGGTCGAGGCATTGCTGCTGCACTGACCGAACAGGCGCTCGATTACGCCGACAGCATCGGGTATACGGTCATTCCGTCATGCTCTTATGTAGAGCGCTACATGGAGCGCAATCAGCGTCAGGCGGCAAAGATCTGAGTCAGGGTTCAGTCGGTATCGCCGACAGTTGTTGTAACCCGATAGCACCATGAAAAACGCCGAGCATATGCTCGGCGTTTTCGTTTCTGCTGCTTATCAGCCGCGTTGGCGTTTCGGCAGTACGTCCTTGAGCTTGGCATGCATGCTGCGCAAGGTTTTTTCGGTGCTTTCCCAGTCGATGCAGGCATCGGTCACGGATACGCCGTATTGCAGCTCGGACAAATCCTTGGGAATCGCCTGACAGCCCCAGTTCAGATGACTTTCGACCATCAGGCCGATGATCGACTGGTTGCCTTCCAGAATCTGGTTGGCAACGTTTTCCATGACCAGCGGTTGCAGGGCAGGATCTTTGTTGGAGTTGGCGTGGCTGCAATCCACCATGATGTTCGGTTTGATCTTCGCCTTGTTCAGCGCCTGCTCACACAGCGCAACGCTCACCGAATCATAGTTGGGTTTGCCGTTGCCGCCGCGCAATACCACGTGACCATAGGCATTGCCTTTGGTGGTCACGATGGACACGCCACCTTCCTGGTTGATCCCCAGGAAACGGTGCGGGCTGGAAACCGATTGCAGGGCATTGATTGCGACGGTCAGGCCGCCGTCGGTGCCATTCTTGAAGCCCACTGCCGAGGAAAGGCCAGAGGCCATTTCCCGGTGAGTCTGGGATTCGGTGGTCCGTGCGCCGATGGCCGACCAGCTGATCAGGTCCTGCAGGTACTGCGGGGAGATCGGGTCAAGGGCTTCGGTGGCTGTCGGCAGGCCCATTTCGGCCAGGTCCAGCAGCAATTGACGGCCGATATGGAGACCGTCCTGAATCTTGAATGAGTCGTCCAGGTACGGATCGTTGATCAGACCTTTCCAGCCCACGGTGGTGCGCGGCTTCTCGAAGTAGACGCGCATCACCAGATACAGCGTGTCGGAAACCTCTGCGGCCAGTGCCTTGAGGCGTTCGGCGTATTCGTGTGCTGCCTTGATGTCATGAATCGAGCACGGCCCGATCACGATGAACAGGCGGTGATCCTTGCCATCGAGAATATCGCGGACTACTTCGCGGCCCTTGCTCACTGTTTTCAGTGCGGCGGCGGTCAGCGGGATTTCGCGCTTGAGCTGATCCGGTGTGATCAGTGTCTCGTTGGAGGAAACGTTGAGGTCGTCAATCGGTAAATCAGCCATCGTGCTACTCATCAGGTCGCGTATGCCGGCCGCCAACGAACCCCGTGGGGCGAAGCCAGGCATGATTGAGCGAAACGGGGGACCGAACCTTAGCGCGTTAGGCCTTGCCGATACAATGGGCAAACGCCGCTTTATCGAGCCCTGGAGGTGGTTTTTAGTCAGTTTGGCCAGCCGGGCGTGGAATGCCACTATTTGCACCGCATCGGGCAGGCAAGGATAGTGTCCATCTTGATCCGGGAGGCTATGTTGAATCAGCTAGAACTCAGCGACTTTGATGTCGACCAGCAATTACTGCAGTTACCTGGCACTTCGTTGCTGATATTCACCAGCGTCGGTTGCGCGAGTTGTCGTTATGCCCGGCAGCAGTTACCGACTCTGGATCTTGCTCTGGAGCGAATATGCTGGATCGACGCGGCCGAAAGCGGCGGGGCGGTCACGCGCTATGAAGTGTTTCATTTGCCCGCGTTATTCGTCATTCGTGACGGGCAATTTTATGGGGCATTGCGTGCGTCATTGACCGAGGCCAGCCTGCGCCAGGCAATAGTGGAAGCCTTGGCGCGGCAGCCTGATGAATTGCCCTGAACGGTTTTGAACAGGAGAGTCATATGAGTCATGAGCTGAAGCGGCCACGGATCGGCATTATCGGCACGGGTGCTATCGGAGGCTTTTACGGTGTCATGCTGGCAAAGGCAGGGTTCGATGTGCACTTTCTGCTGCGCAGTGAATTCGATGCGGTGGCGCGGGATGGGTTGTGTGTAAAGAGTGCAGTGCATGGAGAACTGGTGCTCAATCCGGTTCAGGCCTATTCCTCTGCAGCTGATATGCCGCCATGCGATTGGTTGCTGATCGGCGCCAAATCCACCAGCAATGCGGCGCTGACCCCCGCGATCCTTCAGGCTGCCGCCCCGGGAGCCAGGGTGCTGGTCCTGCAGAATGGTCTCGCGGTGGAAGGCAGCCTGCGAGACGGGCTTCCTGATTCGCTGCACCTGCTGGGCGGTTTGTGTTTCATCTGTGTACATCGCTCTGGCCCTGGCAAGGTGGTTCATCAGGCGCTGGGTGGCGTCAATCTGGGGTATCACAGCGGGCCGGCTGCCGACGCGGCTGCTCGCCAGGCCATCGTCGAGCAAGGTGCGGGGTTGTTTCATGCAGCGGGTCTGGATTCCCAGGCCATGGTCAATCTTCAGCAGGCGCGCTGGCAGAAGCTGGTCTGGAATATTCCGTACAACGGTTTATCCGCGTTGTTGCAGGCCGGGACTGAAGCACTGATGACGGACTCGCATACCCGGGCGTTGATCCTGACATTAATGGATGAGGTCGTGCGGGGGGCCGAGGCCTGCGGTTATGTGTTGCCTGAGGGCTATGTCCATCATCTGTTCGCCATGACCGAGAAGATGCCGGATTATCAACCCAGCATGTATCTGGACTACAAAGAACAACGTCCGCTGGAGCTCGACGCCATCTATATCCAGCCTTTAAGGGCTGCAACGCAGGCGGGATGTGATATGCCGCAGGTGCGAATGCTGTACCAGGCGCTTGCGTTTCTCGACGCGCGTAACAACCGGATCACATAGGGCTCGCGGCGTCCGCCGCCAGTGAAGCCTATGACCTAAACGGCTCGCAGGTAATTGCCGCCACACTCCTTGGGGCGCTGCTAAGCTGATTCCATCTCCGCCATTCTGGCTGTCCGGGAGGTCGTACATGATTCGTTCGATGCTTTATGCCACAGACCTTGGTCTGTACGCGCCCTATGTTATGCAGCACGCGCTGGCACTGGCTCGAACATTCAAGGCCGAGCTCTATGTGGTGCATGTGGTGGAGCCCTTCGGGTCGTTTGCCGAATCGGTACTACAGAGCTATCTGGATGAGGACGCGTTGAAGGATCTGCGCAGTCAGGGGTTGAGTTCAGTCATGGAAGGTATTGAGCAGAGAGTGCTTGATGGTTTTCGTGAAGAGTTGGGCGAAGATCATCAGGATCTGGCGCTGATCAGCACCGTGCGGGTGGTTCAGGGTGATCCGTGCGATGTGATTCTGGGACAGGCTGAAGAGCTCAAGGTCGATCTGGTGATCGTCGGCAGCCATTGTCGTGGGGCAGAGCCCACCACGCCGATCGGTCGCACTGCAGCGCGGGTTCTGCAGCTTTCGCAGGTGCCGGTGTATATGGTGCCGGGTTGTACTCAAAGCGTGCGCAGATTGAATGGTCCGGTCGAATAAAATCGAGCGTGCCTTTATCGCGCAAAGGTGATAAAAAGTTCTAGCTTTGTCGTTACTACCATTAATCCAGTTATATACCGTCGCTGATGCCCTTGGCGTCTTCCTGCTTTGAGGGATTCATATGAAGCTTCAACAACTGCGCTACATCTGGGAAGTGGCGCACCACGACCTCAACGTTTCAGCGACGGCTCAGAGTCTGTACACCTCTCAGCCTGGTATCAGCAAGCAGATCCGCTTGCTCGAAGATGAGCTGGGCGTAGAAGTTTTCGCTCGCAGTGGCAAGCATTTGACCCGTGTAACTCCGGCCGGCGAGCGCATTATCACCACCGCAGGCGAGATCCTGCGCAAGGTTGAAAGCATCAAGCAGATTGCCCAGGAATTCTCCAATGAGAAGAAAGGCACGCTGTCCATTGCAACAACTCACACTCAGGCACGTTATGCGCTGCCGCCGGTGATCAGCAATTTCATCAAGCAATACCCGGACGTGTCGCTGCACATGCATCAGGGGTCGCCAATGCAGATCGCGGAAATGGCCGCTGACGGTACCGTCGATTTCGCCATCGCCACTGAGGCGCTGGAGTTGTTCGGTGATCTGGTGATGATGCCTTGCTACCGCTGGAACCGTTGCGTCGTGGTGCCTCATGGTCACCCGCTGACCAAAGTGCCGAAGCTGACCCTTGAAGTGCTGGCTGAGTATCCGATAGTGACGTACGTGTTCGGTTTCACCGGTCGTTCAAAACTGGATGAAGCCTTCAGCCATCGCGGCCTGACGCCAAAGGTGGTGTTCACCGCTGCCGACGCCGACGTGATCAAGACTTACGTACGTCTGGGGCTGGGTGTAGGCATCGTTGCGAAAATGGCGGTCGACACCAAGCTGGACAGCGATCTGGTGATGCTGGATGCCAGCGATCTGTTTGAGTCGAGCGTGACCAAGATCGGTTTCCGTCGCGGCACCTTCCTGCGTGGCTTCATGTGCGACTTCATTGAGAAGTTCGCGCCGCACCTGACCCGCGAAGTCATGGCGAAAGCGATCCAGTGCCACAACAAGCAGGAGCTGGAGGAGCTGTTTGACGGCGTTGAATTGCCGGTGCATTAATCGGCAAGCTTTGAGGTATCAATGATCCTTGTGGGAGCGAATTCATTCGCGAAGACGGTGGCCCCGATGACGGATCTTCATCTGGAGCATTGGCCTCTTCGCGAATGAATTCGCTCCCACACAGACTGTGTGAAAACTACTGCGCTCGGCAATACTGCGTTAAAAACAGGCGAAAAATGCTCATTTAGAACACCTAGACTCCGCTTTTTCGCCTGTTTTTGCCTTGTCTTGCCGTCGCTCGCGACGTTTTCACACAGTCTGCACAGGTTATGTAATTACCCGACGGATTATCGTCACACCTTCGCGATCAGATTCCCCGAGTGCAGCCCGCATTCCTTCTGCGTGGCTTCCTCCCACCACCAGCGACCTTCGCGCTCGTGCTGGTTCGGCAGTACCGGACGCGTGCACGGTTCGCAGCCAATACTGATGAAACCACGCTCGTGCAGGCTGTTGTATGGCAGTTCCAGCATGCGGATATAACCCCAGATTTCTTCACTGCTCATCTGTGCCAACGGGTTGAACTTGTACAGGGTGCGCTCCGGGGTGGAGAACGCGCTGTCGATTTCCAGTGCTGCAACCTGGCTGCGAGTGCCAGGGCTCTGGTCGCGACGTTGACCGGTGGCCCAGGCTTTCACGCCCGACAGTTTGCGGCGCAGTGGTTCGATCTTGCGCACGCCGCAGCATTCGCCGTGACCGTCCCGATAAAAGCTGAACAAGCCTTTCTCTTTGACGAAAGGTTCGAGCTTTTGCTGATCAGGGGTCATGATTTCGATATCGATCTTGTAGTGCTCACGGACCTGTTCGATGAAGCGATAGGTTTCCGGGTGCAGGCGACCGGTGTCCAGGCTGAAGACTTTGACGTTCTTGTTCAGTTTCCAGGCCATGTCCACCAGCACCACATCCTCGGCGCCGCTGAACGAAATCCACAGCTCGTCACCGAAATGCTGGAAGGCCAGTTTGAGGATGTCCTGTGCCGACTTGTTGGCGTAGGTCGCGGCGAGTTCGGCGACATCGAAGGGTGTGCTCATCAGGCGGTTTCCTAAATATGGCGCTTAGGCGCTCGTAATGACGCGAATGTTAACAAAATCTTTCGACGGGTTGGCCGGTTCATCTCGCCGTTTACGGCATCGAACGGAGAATTCATCGTGGCGTCGAATCGCGATTTACGCGTGTAGATGCATTTTCGTAGGAGCTGCCGAAGGCTGCGAAGCATTCATCCTGACATACCTCCATCGCAGCCTTCGGCAGCTCCTACAGGATTAACGAGGCATCATTTTTTCCAGCGTATCCAGCAAAACCCGGACCTTGGTAAACGACTCCTGATACTCGGCTTCGCAATCGGAATCCGCAACGATTCCGCCACCGGCCCAGCAGGATATCTTGCCGTTCCTTGCCAGCAGACTGCGAATCGCGATGGAGCTGTCCATCTCGCCACGCACGTCGAGATACAGCAATGAGCCGCAGTACAGGCCGCGGCGGGTAGGTTCCAGTTCATCGATGATCTGCATGGCGCGAATTTTTGGCGCGCCGGTGATGGAGCCACCAGGAAAGCTGCCTGCGATCAAGTCCAGCGCGTCGTGATGGTCTGCCAGCTCACCCACCACGCTGCTGACCAAGTGGTGCACGTTGGGGTAGCTCTCCAGGCTGAACAGTTCCGGCACTTTCACTGAGCCAATACGGCAGCTGCGCCCCAGATCGTTGCGTAGCAGGTCGACAATCATCAGGTTTTCCGCACGATCCTTGGTGCTGGACAGGAGTTCCTGCGCATAGGCCTGGTCTTCGGCAGTATTTGTGCTCCGGGGGCGGGTGCCTTTAATGGGCCGGGTCTCGACGTGGCCCTGGCTGACCTTGACGAAGCGTTCAGGCGAAAGGCTCAGTACCGCGTCGCCATCTGGCAGTGCCTGATAACCGGAAAACGGGGTAGGGCAGGCCTGCCGCAACGCGCAGTAAGCCGCCCACGGGTCGCCTTCGTAGCGGGCCTGGAAGCGCTGAGTCAGATTCACCTGATAGCAGTCGCCTGCGTGGATGTAGGCCTGGATGCGTTCAAAGGCTTCACGGTAAGCGCTGGCACTGATTGAGGTCTCGAACTGGCCGACGAGGGCGAAGAGGTTCGGCTCGGATGCGTGCTGAGCGCTGAACAGCGCAATCAGCCGTTGTCGCTCGGCGTCTGCAAGCGACGGGTGAAACACCAGTTGGCTGGTCTGCTGTTGATGATCGCTGATCAATGCCCAGGCATAGAGCCCCAGTCGTGCGTCGGGAAGTAGCAGGTCATCAAGCGCAGCGCCGGATTGTGTTTCCAGGCGGCGACCGAAGTCATAACTGAGGTAACCGATCAAACCGCCTGCGAATGGCAACTCACAGTCGGCTGGCAACTGCGCCTGGCCGAGGGCGTTCAAGCCATCACGCAAGCGCTGGAAAAATCCGCTGCCGGTTTCTGCGCTGTCCGGCACGAATGTTTGCACGGGCCAGGCGCTGAGCAGGTCGTAGCGGCCGCGGTGGGCAGTCGGCCTGCCGCTGTCGAGAAGAATGGCGCCCGGGGCGTGAAGGATGCGTTGGAAATAATCCGCTGGGTCGGCGCGATAAGGCAGCGAATAGAGTAAGCAGTCAGGCATTCGAGGGTGTCAGTTCGGAGCGCGGGACGGGGATTGTAGTCCTCCGTCGGGATCGCTCCTAGGGGGGCGTCGTAATTGGGCTGTTACGAGTGTCATTACGGAGTGGCTGAGTGCTCAGGGCACCTGCACGTGACCAAACAGCTCCTGAACAAACTGTACGCGCTGCTCCGGTGTTTCCTGTTCGCCATTGAGTGCCAATTGCTCCAGTCGCGCTTCAACTGCCTGGGTCCGGTGCGTCAGGCCGCAGTCGTTGGCAATCTGGATATTCAGGCCTGGGCGGGCGTTGAGTTCGAGAATCAGTGGTCCTTGCTCCTGATCCAGCACCATGTCGACGCCGATGTAGCCCAGGCCGCACAGCTCGTAGCACTCGGCGGCCAGCTTCATGAAGCCGTCCCAGTTGGGCAATTGAACGCCATCCACGGCATTGGTGGTGTCCGGGTGTTTGGTAATGATGTTGTTCAGCCAGGTGCCACGCAGGGTTATTCCTGTAGCCAGATCGACACCGACGCCAATCGCGCCCTGGTGCAGGTTGGCCTTGCCCCCGGACTGCCGGGTGGGCAGGCGCAGCATGGCCATGACCGGGTAGCCCATCAGCACGATGATGCGTATATCCGGCACGCCCTCGTAGCTGATGCTTTTGAAAATCTGATCCGGAGTGACGCGGTATTCGATCAGCGCCCGATCCCGATGGCCGCCCAGCGAGTAGAGCCCGGTAAGGATGCTCGACACCTGATGCTCGATCTCCGAGTGGCTGACGATGCGCCCGGAGACAGTGCGGTAGCGACCCTCGAAACGATCGGCGATCACCAGAATGCCATCGCCGCCAGCGCCCTGAGCAGGCTTGATCACAAAGTCGCTGCGGCCGCCAATGATCTCGTCGAGTTTTTCGATTTCCTTCTCTGTGGAGATAACCCCGTACATTTCGGGCACGTTGATGCCCGCGGCAATGGCCCGTTCCTTGGTGATGATTTTGTCATCGACAATCGGATACAGACTACGCTTGTTGTACTTGAGCACGTAGTCGGCGTTGCGTCGGTTGATGCCCATGATGCCCCGGGCTTCCAGCGCCTTCCAGGTTTTCCACCAGCCGATCATTTGGCTTCTTCTTGCTTGGATTCTTCCTTGAGGAAGGCTTTGAAGCGAACCAGTTCAGTCAGGCGATAACCGCGATAGCGACCCATGGCCAGCATGAAACCCACCAGAATCAGCAGCACTGCCGGGAAGGTGAAGACGAAGTAGATCAGCGCTGGCACGCTCATGATGATGTGCGCCAGGGAGGCCGCGAACAGAGTGCCGATAGCAACTTTCATGGCATGGCCGCCACCGCGCTCTTCCCAGGTGATCGACAGGCGTTCAATGGTCATGGTCAGAATCACCATCGGGAACAGTGCCACTGAAAGGCCGCGCTCCAGACCCAGTTTGTGGCTGAGCACGCTGATGGCCGCAATCAGCACCACCACGAATGTCAGAACCACTGACAGGCGGGGCAGCATTTGCAGCTTCAAATGTTCCAGATAAGAGCGTAACGACAGGCCGAGCGCGGTGATTACCGTGAACAGGATGATGCCGAAGCCAAGCTGGGTTTCCCTGAACGCCAGAGCGATCAGTACCGGGGTAAATGTACCGAGGGTCTGCAGGCCAATGAGGTTGCGCAGGACCAGAATGACCAACACGCCGATCGGGATCATGACCATGATCATGAAGGTATGCTGGGTTTCCAACGGCAGGCCATACAACGAGTATTCGAGGAAGTCGGCGTCAGTGCTGGCATCGGTCAGCTGTGCCAGGCGAATCGCGTTCATCTCGCTGTTGTTGAGGCTGAACGTGACCAGGGCCTTTTTGCCACCCTCGACGCTGATCAGATTGTCGTCGCCGGTCCACCACAGCAAACGGTCATCAGGCAGGCCTTTTTCGCCGGTGTCCGGGTTGAAATACAGCCAGTCCTTGCCGTTGAAGCTGCGCAGCCAGAGTTCCGGGCTTTGCGGCTGGTCAGCCACGAGACGAATGGTGTGGACCTTTTCCATCGGTACGTGGGCAATGGACAGCAGCAATTCGGTAATGCGTGCTTTGTTGGTGCTGGAGGTATCACCCGCCAGCAGCAGCTTGACGTTGTCATCCTTCAGGTTATTAACCCGCTTGATGGCTTCAGTGATGAAGGTTTCAACGTCGGCCGAGTGTTGGCGGATGGGAGCGAGCAGTGCTTCGGCAGCGATTTTCTCCGGACCTTCGACAGGAATGCTGTCACGGAAGATCGGACCTTTGGTCTTGAGCCTCTCGCCGCTATAGCGCTTGGTCAGCACCAGGCGGTAATACAGGGTCTGATTGCCGGTTGCACGACGTGCCGACCAGGTGACTTTGCGATTGCCGTCGACCCGGTTGACGCTGACACCATAGTTATTGGAAATAAAGCTTTCGTTGAGGCTGATGAAATCCCGCGCCAGTGGCGGTACGAACATCTGGACCTTCACCGAATCCTTATTGTTGTTGGCAACGAATTCGACTTTGGCGTCGATATTCCACAAGTCGTCGGTTTCATCCTCAGTCATCGGGATGCCGAGCGCCAGAATCTGATAGGCCGTGATCGCGATTCCGAGGGTCACCAGGACGCCGATCAGGATTTTCAGATGCAAAGTCAAAGAACGCATGGGTTTACTCGGTGGTTTGAGCAGTAATTTCACAGCCAGGCTTGCCCGCTGCGTACTTAAGGCTTGGGTCGACCAGCGCATCAAAGCGTTTTAGAGCCTCGGAGCCGATCAAAAGCGGATATTGGAAAGCACTTCTGTCCGTCAAGTTCACTTCAATGGTGCGTAAAGATGCACCCATGCACACATCAAGGCTGATCACCGGGCGCGCCGTGTATTTTTTTTCCTCATCCGCGTCGTAATCATCGGCTCGTCGCTTGATCTTGCTGACCCTTGCCAGCGGCCGCTCGATGGGGTGCGCATGGGCATCATCGATCGCCAGATAGAAGCGCACCCAGGTCTCGCCATTGCGTTTGAAATGTTTAATGTCCCGAGCGCTCAGTGAAGCAGTCTTGGCGCCGGTGTCGAGTTTGGCGGCAACTTGCAGGTCGATATCGTTGAGCTGAGCGTATTCGTTCAGACCATAAACGGTCTTGTCGGCTGCCATGCCGTTGATTGATAGCAGAAGAAGGCAGAGCAGGGCGGGGAGGGCTTTGAGTGTCATAAATCCTGGCACATTGAGGGCGGTCATCCGGACATCGCCCTTGAGTCGTTTGTTGGCTGGCGCAGTGCTATCACTGACGATCAGTCGGGGCGGCATTCTAGCATGAAGGTGCGTCTCGCTCACTGCGATGATCCTGTGGGAGCCTGGCTTGCCCGCGATAAGGCAACCGCAATACCTGGATCTTTTGGTGCCCTTATCGCGGGCAAGCCCAGCTCTCACAAACTAGTGCGCTGTAAAGATATTGTCGACACCCTCAAGGTTTTCTTTGACTGCTGGATGATCTATAGCTACTTTTAGCTGAAATAATCCATATGGTGTCGACAATGTTGGATTCGGTCGAAAGCGCTGCTCCAGTGAACGAGGACCCGGAAACCCTCTCCGAAAACGTCTTCCGTCGCATTCAGTCCGCCATCATCAAAGGTGAGATCGCCCCCGGCAGCAAGATTTCCGAACCTGAGCTGGCGCGTACTTACGGCATCAGTCGTGGCCCTTTGCGTGAGGCGATTCATCGTCTGGAAGGTCAACGCCTGCTGGTACGGGTGCCGCATGTGGGCGCTCGTGTCGTTTCCCTCAGCCATGCCGAACTGATCGAACTTTACGAAATTCGCGAATCCCTCGAGGGCATGGCCTGCCGTCTGGCGGCCGAGCGCATGACCGCCGAAGAAATCGATGACTTGCGCCGGGTGCTGGAAACCCATGAGCGTGATGCCGCGTTTCAGGCCGGAGTCGGTTATTACCAGCAGGAAGGGGATTTCGATTTCCACTACCGGATCATCCAGGGCAGCGGCAATAAAACCCTGACGCAAATGCTCTGCGGCGATCTGTATCAGTTGGTGCGCATGTACCGTATCCAGTTCTCCGCAACGCCCAACCGGCCTCGTCAGGCCTTTGCCGAACACCATCGCATTCTCGACGCCATCGCCGACCGTGACGGCGAACTGGCCGAACTGTTGATGCGTCGCCACATCGGCGCCTCCAAGCGCAATATCGAGCGGCACTATTTAGAGCAGTGTTCCCTGCAACAGCCTGCCCCAACCCGAGGTGAATAATGAATTCCAATAAAACCACTCCTGGTCAACGTTTTCGTGATGCGGTTGCCAGCGAGCATCCGCTGCAAGTGGTCGGCGCGATCAATGCCAACCATGCGTTGCTGGCCAAGCGCGCCGGGTTCAAGGCGATCTACCTGTCGGGTGGCGGGGTGGCGGCGGGCTCTCTGGGCATTCCTGATCTGGGTATCACCGGCCTGGATGACGTCCTGACTGACGTACGCCGTATCACCGATGTCTGCGATTTGCCTTTGCTGGTAGACGTTGATACGGGTTTTGGCTCTTCGGCCTTCAATGTCGCACGCACCGTGCGCTCCATGATCAAGTTCGGTGCGGCGGCGATCCATATTGAAGACCAAGTGGGCGCCAAGCGCTGCGGCCATCGTCCGAATAAAGAAATCGTGACCCAGCAGGAAATGGTCGATCGCATCAAAGCAGCCGTGGACGCCCGCACCGATGACAGCTTCGTGATCATGGCTCGCACAGACGCGCTGGCGGTGGAAGGGCTGGAATCAACCCTTGAGCGTGCAGCAGCGTGCATCGAAGCGGGTGCCGACATGGTCTTCCCCGAAGCCATCACCGAGCTGGACATGTACAAGCTGTTTGCCTCGCGGGTCAAAGCACCGATTCTGGCCAACATCACCGAGTTTGGCGCCACGCCGCTGTTCACCGTGGACGAGCTGCGCAGCGCTGATGTGTCCCTGGTGCTCTATCCTTTATCGGCATTCCGCGCCATGAACAAGGCGGCGGAAAATGTCTACGGCGCGATTCGCCGGGATGGCAGCCAGAAAAATGTGGTCGACACCATGCAGACCCGCATGGAGCTTTACGACGCAATTGATTACCACACCTTCGAGCAGAAGCTGGATGCGCTGTTTGCGCAGAAGAAAGGGTAAGGCGCGACCACCCGGTAGGAGCCAACTTGTTGGCGCAGCGTCGGGGGTGCCCCCGCCTCGCCAACAAGTTGGCGGGGGCCGGGGGGGCGGAGGTGTGACGGGATTGCCACATCGCTAAAAAATCCAAAATTGGAGAGAGCAATGGCTGAAGCAAAAGTATTAAGCGGCGCGGGCCTGCGTGGTCAGGTTGCCGGGCAGACTGCCTTGTCTACCGTGGGCCAGACTGGTGCCGGTTTGACCTACCGGGGCTACGACGTAAAAGAGCTGGCTGCCGAGGCGCGTTTTGAAGAAGTTGCCTACCTGTTGTTGTATGGCGAGCTACCGACTCTGGCGCAACTGGATAGCTACCTGGCGAAGCTGAAAAACCTCCGTGACCTGCCGCCAGCCTTGAAGGAAGTCCTCGAGCGGATCCCTGCTGATACCCACCCCATGGATGTCATGCGCACCGGCGCTTCGATGCTGGGCACGCTGGAGCCGGAAACCAGCTTCGAGCAACAGCGCGATTCAACCGATCGCCTGCTCGCGGCCTTCCCGGCAATCATGTGTTACTGGTATCGCTTCAGCCACGACGGCAAGCGGATTGATTGCGTGACCGACGAGGACTCTATTGGCGCGCATTTCCTGCATCTGTTGCTGGACAAGAAACCCAGTGACCTGCATCGCAAGGTCATGGACGTTTCCCTGATCCTCTACGCAGAGCACGAATTCAATGCCTCGACCTTCACGGCGCGGGTCTGTGCCTCGACTCTGTCCGATCTGTTCTCATGCATCACGGCGGCGATTGGCACGTTGCGCGGTCCGTTGCACGGCGGCGCCAATGAAGCGGCCATGGAGATGATTCAGCGTTTTGATTCCGCCGAAGACGCTATCAAAGGCACCTTGGGCATGCTGGAGCGCAAAGACAAGATCATGGGCTTTGGTCACGCGATCTATAAAGAGTCGGATCCACGCAATGAAGTGATCAAGGGTTGGGCGAAAAAACTCGCCGATGAAGCGGGCGACACGGTGTTGTACCCAGTGTCTGAAGCCATCGACAAAACCATGTGGGAGCAGAAGAAGCTGTTTCCCAATGCCGACTTCTACCATGCCTCGGCGTACCACTTCATGGGTATCCCGACCAAACTGTTTACGCCGATTTTCGTCTGCTCACGCCTGACTGGCTGGGCGGCGCACGTGTTCGAACAGCGTGCCAATAACCGCATCATTCGACCCAGCGCCGAGTATATCGGCGTGGAGCAGCGTAGTTTTGTGAGCATCGAAAAACGCTGATTATAAAAATGTTCAGGTAAGGGCTGCCCTGGTGTCCATGGCACCGCGCTGTTTCGCGGCAAACATTGGACCTGTAGGGGCTGCCGAAGGCTGCGATGGCGTTGTGTCAGATGAACGCTTCGCAGCCTTCGGCAGCTCCTACAGAGTGAGATGAGTTTGTTGCCCCTTACAAGAGCTCCCACCATTTCCGTGATTGAGGCCCTGCGCCATGAATTCAGAACACCGCAAACCCTTGCCCGGCACCTCACTGGACTACTTCGATGCTCGTGAAGCAGTCGATGCCATCAAACCCGGCGCCTACGACGGCTTGCCATATACCTCGCGAGTGCTGGCGGAAAATCTGGTGCGGCGCTGCGATCCTGCAACCCTGAGTGCATCTCTTTCACAGCTGATCGAGCGCAAGCGCGATCTGGACTTCCCGTGGTTTCCGGCCCGAGTGGTGTGTCACGACATTCTTGGCCAGACGGCGCTGGTTGACCTGGCCGGCCTGCGTGACGCCATTGCTCTACAAGGTGGCGATCCAGCACTGGTCAATCCGGTGGTGCCGACGCAGTTGATCGTCGATCATTCCCTCGCGGTTGAGCATGGCGGTTTCGAGCCTGACGCCTTCGAACGTAACCGGGCGATTGAAGATCGCCGCAACGAAGACCGTTTTCACTTCATCAACTGGACCAAAAAAGCCTTCAAGAATGTCGATGTTATCCCGCCCGGCAACGGCATCATGCACCAGATCAATCTGGAGCGAATGTCGCCTGTGGTGCATGCACTGGAGGGCGTGGCATTTCCGGACACATTAGTCGGTACCGACAGTCATACGCCTCATGTGGACGCGCTGGGTGTGATCGCCATTGGCGTCGGCGGGCTTGAAGCCGAGAGCGTCATGCTCGGCCGGGCGTCGTGGATGCGCCTGCCAGACATCATTGGCGTTGAACTGGTGGGCAAACGTCAGCCCGGCATTACCGCAACCGACATCGTGCTGGCCGTGACCGAGTTTCTGCGGGCCGAAAAAGTCGTGTCTTCTTACCTGGAGTTTTTCGGCGACGGCGCTAATGCACTGACCTTGGGCGATCGGGCGACTATCTCCAATATGACGCCTGAATTCGGCGCGACTGCGGCGATGTTCTACATCGATCAGCAAACCCTGGAATACCTGACCCTGACCGGGCGCGATCCCGAGCAAGTCAGGCTGGTCGAAATCTACGCTAAACAGACTGGTCTGTGGGCCGACAGTCTGAAAACCGCCGAGTACGAGCGGGTGCTGAAATTCGACCTGTCCAGCGTCGTACGCAATATCGCTGGACCCTCCAATCCTCATCGCCGGGTGCCAACTTCCGAATTGGCCGCGCTGGGAATTTCTGGCGTCGTAGAAAACGAGCCGGGCCTGATGCCCGACGGCGCGGTGATCATCGCGGCAATCACCAGTTGCACCAACACCAGCAACCCACGCAACGTGATCGCTGCGGGCTTGTTGGCGCGTAACGCCAATGCCGCTGGCCTGACGCGCAAACCCTGGGTCAAATCGTCTCTGGCGCCAGGCTCGAAGGCGGTGCAGTTGTACCTTGAAGAAGCCAATCTGCTGCCGGAACTGGAAGCTTTGGGCTTTGGCATCGTCGGTTTTGCCTGCACCACCTGCAACGGCATGAGCGGCGCGCTGGATCCGGTCATTCAGCAGGAAGTCATCGACCGGGATCTGTACGCCACGGCGGTATTGTCCGGTAACCGCAACTTTGACGGGCGCATTCATCCTTATGCCAAGCAGGCCTTCCTGGCGTCACCGCCCCTGGTGGTGGCCTATGCGATTGCTGGCACTATTCGTTTCGATATCGAGAAGGATGTTCTCGGCATCGACAAGGCAGGTAATCCGGTCACGTTGAAAGACATCTGGCCGAGTGACGAGGAAATCGACGCGGTGGTCAAAGCCAGCGTCAAGCCGGATCAGTTTCGTCAGGTTTACATCCCTATGTTCGAGATCAAGGCCGACGACGGTGAGCGGGTCAAACCGCTTTATGACTGGCGTGCGCCAAGCACTTACATTCGACGTCCGCCGTATTGGGAGGGTGCACTGGCGGGGGCTCGCCCATTGAAAGGCATGCGTCCGCTGGCCGTGCTCGGCGACAACATCACCACTGATCACTTGTCACCTTCCAACGCGATCATGCTCGACAGCGCTGCCGGGGAATATCTGGCGAAAATGGGCCTGCCGGAAGAGGACTTCAACTCGTACGCGACGCATAGGGGCGACCATTTGACCGCGCAGCGTGCGACCTTCGCCAACCCCAAGCTGATCAACGAAATGGTGCTGATCGACGGCAAGGTCAAGCAGGGCTCGCTGGCACGTATCGAGCCGGAAGGTCAGGTCACGCGAATGTGGGAGGCGATTGAAACCTACATGGAGCGCAAGCAGCCGCTGATCATTATTGCGGGCGCAGATTACGGCCAGGGCTCCTCCCGCGACTGGGCAGCCAAAGGTGTGCGGCTGGCCGGTGTCGAAGCCATCGCTGCCGAAGGTTTCGAACGCATACACCGTACCAATCTGGTGGGCATGGGCGTTCTGCCGCTGGAGTTCAAGCCGGGTGTTGATCGCCATACGCTGGGCATTGATGGCAGCGAAACCTACGACGTGATCGGCGAGCGTATTCCCCGCAGCACCTTGACGCTGGTGATCCACCGCAAGAATGGTGAGCGAGTCGAGGTGCCGGTGACCTGCCGTCTTGATACCGCTGAAGAGGTGTCGATCTACGAAGCGGGCGGCGTGTTGCAGCGTTTTGCGCAGGATTTTCTCGAGGCGGCTACAGCCTGAAGATCGCCCATATCTTGATTTGGAATCAGATCAATTGTGGGAGCTGAGCTTGGTCTGGGCGGCATTCCGACGATCAGACCAGCTCGATTCACTTTAGACCGCATATACCTTATCGCGGGCAAGCCTCGCTCCCACAGGTTGGGTGCTCGCCTCGCGATTGCATGGAGACAAATTTTTATGGCAAGCGCACCACAAATAAAAATCCCCGCCACCTACATGCGCGGCGGTACCAGTAAAGGCGTGTTCTTCACGCTGGCTGACCTGCCCGAAGCAGCGCAGGCGCCAGGTGCGGCTCGCGATGCTTTGCTGCTGCGGGTCATCGGCAGCCCCGATCCCTACGAAAAGCAGATCGACGGGATGGGTGCTGCGACTTCCAGTACCAGCAAGACGGTGATCGTGTCGCGCAGCAGTCGGGCGGATCACGACGTGGATTATCTGTTCGGTCAGGTCTCCATCGACAAGCCCTTCGTGGACTGGAGCGGCAATTGCGGGAATCTCTCGGCAGCCGTCGGCCCGTTCGCCATCAGCAGCGGTCTGCTGGACGCCTCGCGGGTTCCCCAAAACGGCGTTGTCGTGGTGCGGATATGGCAGGCAAATATTGGCAAGACGATTATTGCCCATGTGCCCATTACTGACGGAGCGGTGCAGGAAACCGGCGATTTTGAACTGGACGGCGTGACGTTTCCTGCCGCCGAAGTGCAGCTGGAATTCCTCGATCCGGCGGCCGACGAAGAGGGCGGTGGTGGTTCGATGTTTCCTACCGGCAATCTGGTGGATGAGTTGGAGGTGCCAGGTGTTGGCACGTTCAAGGCCACGCTGATCAATGCCGGTATCCCGACCATTTTTGTTAACGCTCGAGACATCGGCTACAGCGGTTGTGAATTGCAAGGCGATATCAATGGCGACCCTAAAGCGTTGGCCATGTTTGAAGCGATCCGCGCCCACGGGGCGCTGCGCATGGGCTTGATCAAGTATCTGGAAGAAGCTGCAACCCGCCAGCACACGCCGAAAGTCGCGTTTGTGGCAGAAGCTGCTGACTACATCGCCTCCAGCGGCAAGCCGGTAGCTGCCAGCAATATCGACCTGCTGGTGCGTGCCATGTCCATGGGCAAGTTGCATCACGCCATGATGGGGACGGCTGCGGTGGCCATCGGTACCGCAGCGGCGATCCCGGGCACGCTGGTCAATCTGGCAGCGGGTGGCATTGAACGTGAGGCGGTGCGTTTCGGACATCCGTCCGGCACCTTGCGGGTCGGGGCTCAGGCGCTGCAGAGCAACGGCGAATGGAAAGTCACCAAAGCCATCATGAGCCGTAGCGCGAGGGTGTTGATGGAGGGTTGGGTGAGGGTGCCGGGTTAGGCGAATGAGGTGCTGTAGGAGCGCGCTTGCCCGCGATGGCGTCAGATCAGTCAATTGATTTTTTGCTGACACACCGCCTCGCGTGCAAGCTCCTGCAGGCGGGCGGCGCGGGCCTACTTAAACCTGCGCTCAACCCCTTTCTCCACCAGCACCTTGGCCGAGATTTCTTCCACTGAGAAATGGGTGGAATTGATGTGCGGGATGTTTTCCCGGCGGAACAGGCTTTCCACTTCACGAACTTCGAACTCGCACTGGGCATAGCTGGAATAGCGGCTGTTGGGTTTGCGTTCGTGGCGAATGGCGGTCAGACGATCTGGATCAATAGTCAGGCCGAATAATTTGCTACGGTGCTCCTTCAGCGCATTTGGCAGTTGCAGGCGCTCCATGTCGTCTTCGGTGAGCGGGTAGTTGGCGGCGCGGATGCCGAATTGCATGGCCATGTACAGGCAAGTCGGGGTTTTGCCGCAGCGCGACACGCCCACCAGAATGATGTCTGCCTTGTCGTAGTAGTGCGTACGGGCACCGTCGTCGTTGTCCAGCGCGAAGTTCACCGCCTCAATCCGCTCCATGTAATTGGAGTTGTGGCCGATGGAGTGCGATTTGCCCACCGAGTAGGAGGAGTGTGAACTAAGCTCTTGCTCCAGCGGTGCCAGAAAGGTCGAAAAGATGTCGATCATGAAGCCGTTGGACGTCGCCAGGATCTCGCGGATGTCCTGATTGACGATGGTGTCGAAGATAATCGGGCGGACATCGTCCTTGTCGGCGGCATTGTTGATTTGTTGTACCATCGCCCGCGCTTTCTCGACGCTGTCGATATAGGGCCTGGTGAACTTGTTGAACGTAATGTTCTCAAATTGCGCTAACAGGCTTTGGCCAAGGGTTTCAGCGGTAATCCCGGTGCCGTCGGAGATAAAAAAAGCAGATCGTTTCATTTGCGCCTTTGGCCTTAAGCTGGTGACGATTGTTGGATATCATAGGCGCGCTTGCGGGCCCGAGTGGTTGGCATTCACAACTTTTTTCCAGGTTTCGGCTTGAGGCCAGGCCAGAACGCGTTCGGGGCCACGCGGTAGCGGGGCGACCCAGACTGAGCTTTTCCCAACAACAACACAGTTAGTGGAGAGATCACCTTGGTAGAGTACGTAGTTTCCCTCGATAAGCTCGGCGTCCATGATGTGGAGCATGTGGGAGGCAAGAACGCATCCCTCGGCGAAATGATCAGCAACCTTGCAGGTGCTGGCGTTTCGGTGCCCGGTGGCTTCGCCACTACGGCCCAGGCCTACCGTGATTTCCTTGAGCTGAGTGGTCTGAACGATCAGATCCACGCAGCCCTGGACGCTCTGGATGTCGACGATGTCAACGCGCTGGCCAAAACCGGTGCGCAGATTCGTCAGTGGATCATGGAAGCCGAGTTCCCCGAAAAGCTCAACGCCGAAATCCGCACTGCCTTTGCCGAACTGTCGGCAGGCAACCCGAATCTCGCCGTTGCCGTGCGTTCTTCCGCCACTGCTGAAGACCTTCCCGATGCGTCCTTTGCCGGGCAGCAGGAAACCTTCCTTAATATCCGCGGCGTTGAAAACGTCATCCGTGCGGCCAAGGAAGTGTTTGCCTCGTTGTTCAACGACCGGGCCATTTCCTACCGTGTTCACCAGGGCTTTGATCACAAGCTCGTAGCCTTGTCGGCGGGCGTGCAGCGCATGGTGCGCTCCGAAACCGGTACGGCAGGCGTGATGTTCACCCTGGACACCGAATCCGGTTTCCGCGACGTGGTGTTCATCACCGGCGCTTACGGCCTGGGTGAAACGGTGGTGCAGGGCGCGGTCAACCCTGACGAATTCTACGTACACAAGGGCACCCTCGCAGCGGGTCGCCCGGCCATCCTGCGGCGCAATCTGGGCAGCAAGGCCATCAAGATGATCTATGGCGAAGAAGCCAAGGCGGGGCGTTCGGTGAAAACCGTGGACGTCGAGCCTGCTGATCGCGCGCGTTTCTGCCTGACTGACGAGGAAGTCGCAGAGCTGGCCAAGCAGGCGATGATCATCGAGAAGCACTACAAGGCACCGATGGATATCGAGTGGGCCAAAGACGGTGATGACGGCAAGCTGTACATCGTCCAGGCGCGTCCTGAAACCGTGAAGAGCCGCGCCCAGGCGAATGTCATGGAGCGCTACCTGCTGAAGGAAACCGGCACGGTGCTGGTGGAAGGTCGAGCCATTGGTCAGCGCATCGGCGCAGGCAAGGTCCGCATCATCAGAGACGTGTCCGAAATGGACAAGGTCCAGCCCGGCGATGTACTGGTTTCCGACATGACCGATCCGGACTGGGAACCGGTCATGAAGCGCGCCAGCGCCATCGTCACCAACCGGGGCGGTCGTACCTGCCACGCGGCGATCATTGCCCGTGAGTTGGGCATTCCGGCGGTCGTGGGTTGTGGCAATGCCACGCAACTGTTGCAGGACGGTCAGGGCGTCACGGTTTCCTGCGCGGAAGGCGATACCGGTTACATCTTCGAAGGCGAGCTGGGCTTCGACATCAAGACCAACTCGGTCGATGCCATGCCTGAGCTGCCGTTCAAGATCATGATGAACGTCGGCAACCCGGATCGTGCATTTGACTTCGCTCAATTGCCTAACGCCGGTGTCGGTCTGGCGCGTCTGGAATTCATCATCAACCGCATGATCGGCGTGCACCCCAAGGCGCTGCTCAACTACGACAGCCTGCCTCAGGACATCAAAGACAGCGTCGACAAGCGTATCGCCGGTTACGACGACCCGGTTGGCTTCTATGTCGAGAAGCTGGTCGAAGGCATCAGTACCCTGGCCGCAGCGTTTACTCCGAAAAAGGTCATCGTGCGCCTCTCGGACTTCAAGTCCAACGAGTATGCCAACCTGATCGGCGGCAAGATGTACGAGCCGGAAGAAGAAAACCCGATGCTGGGTTTCCGTGGCGCTTCCCGCTACATCAGCGAAAACTTCCGCGACTGTTTCGAGCTGGAATGCCGTGCCCTCAAGCGTGTGCGTGAGGAAATGGGCCTGACCAACGTCGAGATCATGGTGCCGTTCGTGCGTACGCTGGGCGAAGCCAGTCAGGTCATTGATCTGCTGGCCGAGAACGGTCTGAAGCGCGGCGAAAACGGCCTGCGCGTGATCATGATGTGTGAGCTGCCGTCGAACGCTATCCTCGCTGAAGAGTTCCTCGAGTACTTTGACGGTTTCTCCATCGGTTCCAACGATTTGACTCAGCTGACGCTGGGGCTGGACCGTGACTCCGGGGTTATCGCGCATCTGTTTGACGAGCGTAACCCTGCAGTGAAGAAGCTGCTGTCCAATGCCATTCAGGCCTGTAACAAGGCTGGCAAGTACATCGGCATCTGCGGTCAGGGCCCATCGGACCATCCAGACCTGGCCCGCTGGTTGATGGATCAGGGCATTGAAAGCGTTTCGTTGAACCCGGATTCCGTTCTGGAAACCTGGTTCTTCCTGGCTGAGGCTCAGGCCCCGGTCTGATGTGATTGAGTGGAGCCCCGGTTCATCTCGGTGAGCCGGGGCTTTTTTACGTTTACCACGGACGGTTTTCACACCGACCTTTGATTGTTTGAGCAATATGCAAAGCAGCAGCACTCTTTTTCCTGTGGCTTTGATCAGCGCCGAGCGTTGTGGCGATCTGATCGAAGACGTTTACCGCCTCAAGCCCGCCAACAGTCCCGATTACAGCGTCGAAATTGCGGTGACCCGGCTGGGTCTGGTCGCGCAGCCTGATGTTCGCGGTGTGCCTGTCATTCTGATGCACGGCAGCTTTTCCAACCGGCGCTTCTGGTATTCCCCTAAAGGCATTGGCCTGGGTGCCTATCTGGCGCGAGCCGGTTTCGATGTATGGATCCCGGAAATGCGTGGTCACGGTCTGTCGGCGCGTAACCAGGCGTACCGTTCCAATCGTGTCGCTGATTACGCCCGCTATGACGTACCCGCCATTGCGGCATTCGTGCGGGAGCTGAGCGGGCAGATTCCGCACTGGATCGGCCATTCCCTGGGCGGCACCACTCTGGCGGCTGCGCTGGGCGGGCAGTATCTTGGCCCACCTGGTGCAGCCTCCGTTGCCTTGTTCGGCAGCCAGGTCAGTCGTGATTACTGGCCGCTGAAGATTCCGCCAGTGCAGTGGGCGGGGCGCATGCTGTTGAAGCCGTTCGAGCACATTTCGGGCCCGCGTTTCAAGCGGGGTCCAGAGGATGAGCCCATCGGTCTGGTGCTGGAAAGTATGCGTTGGCATGGAATGTTCGGCCGCTTCGGTGACCGCGAGACGGACTGGTGGGCAGGTTTGCCGGGCGTTGAAGTGCCGGTGCTTGCGGTTGCCGCCTTTGGCGACCATCAAGACCCGGTCTGGGCGTGCCGCAAACTCTTTGATCAGATTGGCTCGCAACAGCGCAAATTCCTCTGCCTTGGGCGTGAGCAGGGTTTCTCGCAGGATTTCGATCACGTACAGATGTTGGTCAGTAAAGCCGCCCAGCGCGAGGTCTGGCCGCTGGTTACGCAATGGCTGAACGAAGGCTGCGTGCCTGTACAGGAGCTGTCACAAACGCCGATGGTCGTTGGCGAGTGACTTCGACGTATTACACTGGGCGCAGATTGCGATTCCACAGGATGCGAAATGCAGTTCAGCTAAAGGTCGCTACGCTGGATACGTTTTGATCTTATGAGCTACGGTTCATAGGCAGACACATCATAAGACGCTGATCTTTCACTGACAGGAGTACCACCATGCATTACCTCACTCCCGACCTGTGCGACGCTTACCCGGACCTGGTTCAGGTTCTTGAGCCGATGTTCAGCAATTTTGGTGGCCGTGATTCATTCGGCGGCGAAATCGTGACCGTCAAATGCTTCGAGGACAACTCGCTGGTCAAGGAGCAGGCCGAGCTGGACGGGAAGGGCAAGGTACTGGTGGTCGACGGCGGCGGTTCGCTGCGTTGCGCGCTACTCGGTGACATGATTGCCGAGAAGGCCGCGCGCAACGGCTGGCAAGGTATGGTGATCTATGGCTGCATCCGAGACGTGGATGTTCTGGCGCAAACTGATCTGGGTGTACAGGCTCTGGCCAGTCATCCCCTGAGAACCAACAAGCGCGGTATCGGTGACCTGAATGTGGTGGTGACCTTTGCCGGGGTCACGTTCCGTCCAGGGGAATACGTATATGCCGACAACAATGGTGTGATCGTTTCACCGTCGCCTCTGACAATGCCCGAATAAGCGAAGTATTAATGTTTGACGAAACAAACGCGCAGTGGGGGCTGGTTCATGCCCTCGTTTTGGATGGTAAAGGCGGGGCACGTTTCATCGCTCGGACCGAGCTGGATTGCCTGCAATTGCAGCCGCACGAAAGTGTCTGGCTGCATTGGGACCGCGGTCATCCGCAAACTCACACATGGCTGCGTACGGCCAGCGGTCTGAGCGAGTTCGCCTGCGACCTTTTGCTCGAGGAAAATACCCGGCCGCGCTTGCTGCCGCTGCCGGACGAAAAGCTGCTGCTGTTTCTACGCGGGGTCAATCTCAATCCCGGCGCTGAGCCGGAAGACATGGTCTCGGTACGTATCTTTGCCGCAGCTCAGCAAGTCATTTCCTTGCGCTTGCGACCACTGCGGGCCACGGACGAGCTGATTGAACAACTGAACGAAGGCAAGGGCCCTAAAACCGCGTCCGAACTGATCCTGTATCTCGCTCAATACCTGACCGACAAGGTTCAGGCGCTAGTGGGAGACCTCACCGAATCGGTGGATGAAGAGGAAGAAAAGATAGATGCCGACGAACGGTATACCCCTGATCATGGCAAAATGCTGCATATTCGTCGCCGGGCTGCGGGACTGCGGCGTTTCCTCTCTCCACAGAGGGAAATTTACGGGCAGTTAAGTCGCAGCAAACTGCCGTGGTTCGTTGACGATGATGCTGATTACTGGAACGAGCTGAACAACAGCCTGACGCGTTATCTCGAAGAGCTTGAATTGACCCGCGAGCGAGTGGGGCTGGTGCTGGAGTCCGAAGACCGGCGTTTGCGGGAACGGATGAACCACACGATGTACCGCTTTGGCATCATCACAGCAATTTTTCTACCCATGAGCTTCCTGACAGGCTTGCTGGGTATCAACGTTGGCGGGATACCCGGCTCTGACAGCCCATACGGATTTCTGGTGGCCTGCGCATTGATCGTCGCGCTGGCTTTAGGGCAGTGGTGGTTGTTCCGGCGCTTGCGCTGGGTTTAGTGTTAAGTTTTTAAGGTGCGTCCAGGGACTGATTTGTGACTCGTCCGAATCGGCATGCGTCTTCACTGGACGTTACGAGAGGTGCCTATGCACGATCCGTTTGAAGAATCATTGCGCGACATGCTCAAATCTTCATCCTCCAGCCGGGATGATGATGCATGCCTTGGTCGCGTACTGAAGACCGCCAATCGCCAGGTCGGCGCAGGTGTGTTGTTCAGTCTGCTGGGCCGCTGGACGGAAGCGATGATGATCGCTTTGAACAACGGCTCGGCCCATGTTGCACCGGTTTCACGTAAAAAGAATTCTACCGCTCGTCCTGTCGATAAGGCTGATTGAACATGGAATTGGATGTCTGGACCCAGAGTCTGGTTGCCGCAATGACCGCATTGTGGACCAAGGTTGCAATTTTCATCCCGAACCTGTTGGGCGCAGTTGTCGTCGTTTTGCTCGGTTTTGTTGTCGCCAAGCTGCTCGAAACCTTGCTGTCGAAGCTGCTCGCTAAAATCGGTCTTGATCGCTTGATGGCAGGCACTGGCCTGACCAAGCTGATCAGCCGTGCCGGCGTTCAGGTGCCAATTTCCACCCTGATCGGCAAGATCGTTTACTGGTTCGTGTTATTGACCTTTCTGGTAACGGCGGCTGGATCGCTTGGGCTGGAGCGGGTTTCCGCGACGCTGGACATGTTGACAGGGTATTTGCCGAAGGTATTTGGTGCTGCACTGGTGCTGATGGTTGGGGTGCTACTGGCGCAACTGGTCAACGGCCTGGTGCGAGGCGGTGCCGAGGGAGTAGGGCTTGATTACGCTGCGGGACTGGGTAGAGTCGCCCAGGGTCTGGTCATCATTATCAGTATTTCGGTCGCGATCAGTCAGCTAGAAGTCAAAACTGACCTGCTCAATCACGTGATTGTGATCGTTTTGATTACCGTTGGTCTGGCAATTGCGCTGGCCATGGGGTTGGGAAGTCGTGAGCTTGCTGGCCAAATACTGGCAGGGATTTATGTGCGGGAGTTGTATCAGGTAGGGCAAGAGGTGCGGATTGGCGATGTCGAAGGGCAGATCGAAGAGATCGGTACGGTGAAAACCACGCTGCTGACAGACGACGGGGAGTTGGTTTCATTGTCCAACCGCGTTCTTCTGGAGCAGCGAGTGAGCAGCCGTTAAGCGGCTAACCTGCTACTCTATGCCGCCACAAATTGCCGTTTCAAAGGCAGTGGCGGCCATTGACCTGACTGTCGGCACGATTTGTTTTGAATAACCCTCAACCGCTATCGATGCGCTACGACCCGAGCGAGCTCTCTGATGAGGAGCTGGTCGCGCGCGCCCACGTCGAATTGTTTCATGTGACGCGGGCCTACGAAGAGTTGATGCGTCGCTACCAACGAACACTTTTTAACGTCTGTGCACGTTATTTAGGGAACGATCGCGATGCAGATGATGTCTGTCAGGAAGTGATGCTTAAGGTGTTGTATGGCTTGAAGAATTTTGAGGGTAAATCGAAATTCAAAACATGGCTGTACAGCATCACTTACAACGAATGCATCACGCAGTACAGGAAGGAACGGCGTAAGCGTCGCTTGATGGACGCTTTAAGTCTGGATCCACTTGAGGAAGCGTCGGAAGAAAAGACGCCAAAACCTGAAGAACGGGGCGGACTTGATCGCTGGCTTGTGCATGTGAACCCGATTGATCGGGAGATTCTGGTCCTGCGTTTTGTTGCAGAACTTGAATTCCAGGAGATCGCAGACATCATGCACATGGGCTTGAGTGCAACGAAAATGCGCTACAAGCGGGCTTTAGATAAATTACGTGAGAAATTTGCAGGCATTACCGAAACTTAAGGCGATGCAAATATCTCTAACAACCAGGCAAGTTCTGATAGACTTGCCGACGAGTTGTCCCCTTATTGCGGGACTGCTTTACAATCACCAGATGGGGATTTAACGGATGAAACTGAAAAACACCTTGGGCTTGGCCATTGGTACTATTGTTGCCGCGGCATCTTTCGGCGCTCTGGCACAAGGCCAAGGCGCAGTCGAAATCGAAGGCTTCGCCAAGAAAGAGTACTACGACAGCGCCCGTAACTTCAAAAACGACGGCAACCTGTTCGGCGGCTCGATTGGTTACTTCCTGACCGACGACGTAGAAGTACGTCTGGGTTACGACGAAGTTCACAACGTTCGCAGCGATAGCGGCAAGAACATCAAAGGTTCCAACACTGCCCTTGACGCTCTGTACCACTTCAACAACCCGGGCGACATGCTGCGTCCGTACGTTTCGGCTGGTTTCTCTGATCAAAGCCTCGGTCAAGACGCTCGCAGCGGCCGTAACGGTTCTACCTTCGCCAACATTGGCGGCGGCGCCAAGCTTTACTTCACTGACAACTTCTATGCCCGTGCTGGCGTTGAAGCTCAGTACAACATCGACCAAGGTGACACCGAGTGGGCTCCTAGCGTCGGTATCGGCGTAAACTTCGGTGGCGGCTCCAAGAAAGTTGAAGCAGCACCAGCTCCAGTAGCTGAAGTTTGCTCCGACAGCGACAACGACGGCGTGTGCGACAACGTCGACAAGTGCCCGGACACCCCAGCCAACGTTACTGTTGACGCTGATGGCTGCCCAGCAGTTGCCGAAGTGGTTCGTGTTGAGCTGGACGTGAAGTTCGATTTCGACAAATCCGTAGTCAAGCCTAACAGCTACGGCGACATCAAGAACCTCGCTGACTTCATGCAACAGTACCCACAAACCACCACCACTGTTGAAGGTCACACTGACTCCGTCGGTCCTGACGCTTACAACCAAAAACTGTCCGAGCGTCGTGCAAACGCCGTTAAACAGGTTCTGGTTAACCAGTACGGTGTTGGCGCTAGCCGCGTAAACTCGGTTGGTTATGGCGAATCCCGTCCAGTTGCTGACAACGCAACTGACGCTGGCCGCGCTGTTAACCGTCGCGTAGAAGCTGAAGTTGAAGCACAAGCTAAGTAATTAGCCTGCTTTACTCGCTTCAATAGAGAAGCCCGGCTTAGGCCGGGCTTTTCTTTGCCTGCGATTTGAGGGAAAAGATCAGGCCGTTTTGCTTGCTGCCAGATGCAGTAAATCCATCTCCGTTCCCGCCGCGACCGTACCAATCACCAGAATGGCCGGACTCTTCAATTCGAATAGCGCAGCATCCCGTTGCATCTCTGCCAGTGAGCTACGGCATTCCCGTTGTTGAGGCAGTGAAGCGTTTTCGATCATTGCCACCGGCATGTTCAGCGACATGCCGCCACTGATCAGGATGTCACGTATCTCTGCCAGTTTTGCTACGCCCATGTACACGACCAACGTTGTTCCCCCTTGAGCCAGCGCTTGCCAGTTCAGGGTGCTGTCATCCTGAGTGTGAGCTGTCACCAGCGTTACGCCGCGACTGACGCCGCGCAGCGTCAGCGAGATACCGCATTGCGTCGCACCCGCCAGGCCTGCGGTTATGCCATTGACCAGTTCCACCTCAACCCCATGGGCCCTCATCCAGTCGGCTTCTTCGCCACCCCGGCCGAATATGCACGGGTCTCCGCCTTTGAGGCGAACTACGCATTTGCCCTGGCGCACATAGCGAAGCATCAGCCGATGGATGAACGCCTGCGGTGTAGAGCGGCAACCGCCGCGTTTGCCGACTGCAATCACTCGGGCGGCTGGGCAGTGCTCTAAAACGGCGCTGTTTACCAGGTCGTCGATCAGTACCACATCCGCTTCTCGCAAAGCGCGTACAGCTTTGAGGGTCAGTAGCTCCGGATCACCTGGGCCTGCGCCGACCAGCCAGACTTTTGCACTCATGCCGTACACCTCATTAATTGACCGCGACGGCCGTCAGCAGTCGTTTGATTTCCGGCACACAGGAGCCGCACATCGTGCCGCAGCCCAGTTGTGCCTTCAGTTGACCCAGATCCAGACCTTTTTCGATGGCATCGCACACCGCGTTTTCACTGACGTTCATGCAGTTGCACAACGTCTTGCTGCCGATTGCCTGGGTAGTGCTCGAACCGGGAGCGCTGCTGATCGGGGCAAGCAACCAGCGGCGTAGCTCGTCATCGATCTCCTTTCCATCGAGCCACAAGCTTTGCAACCAGTCCCTGGCGAGCGTTTCCCCGCCCAGACGGATCGCGGTGACTCGACCTTGATCCAGACGAATGCGTTTGCTGATACCGCGATGGGCATCGTCATAAGCCAGCACCGGGCCGTGATCCAGCCCCAGTAAATGGTCAATCCGGTCAAGCAGTTCTTGAGCAGGTGCTTCACTGCTGGCTGCACGCAGGGTAAGGGCAGAGCGCTCACGTCCGGCGAGACTCAAGCTGGTGTAAGGAAACTCGTCACACAGTGAGCGCAGGGCATCCAGTCGGAGTTGCACATCACCTTCTATCAGCACAAACAGTCGCCATGGCAGGTCGATCTTGTCGACGCGCACGCCAGAATGCTTCAGCTCAGGCTGTTTGGAGATGGGGTCAACGGCTGGCTGTGTCAGGAGATTCACGCCGCCCTTGAGAAAACGATCCCCCCAGTGCATCGGCATGAAGGCATGACCCGCCCGCAGGCCGTCATCGCTGCCTACCGGTACAATCACGCTGCCGCGTCGGCTTTTCAGGGTGACCAGATCACCGGGTTTCAGTCGATAGCGATGCAGGTCTTCCGGGTGCAGGCTCACTACCGCTTCGCTGACGTGACCGAACAGGCGCGCAGCGGTGCCGGTGCGACTCATGCCATGCCATTGATCGCGCAGACGGCCAGTATTCAGCGTCAGCGGAAAACGGCTGTCACGCAGTTCTTTTGCTGCGCTGTACGGTTCGCTGATGAATCGGGCTCTGCCTGATGGCGTCGGAAATTGGCCGTTCAGATAAAGCCGCGCCGTACCGCAGGTTGCTCCTGCGGGGAATGGCCATTGTTGTGGGCCATGCTGGTCGATAATGTCGTAGCTGATCCCGGACAGATCCAGGTCACGGCCTTGGGTCAGGAGCTTGTATTCGTCGAACAGCGCCTGAGGCGTCTGGAAATCAAAAAGCGCTTTTGCGTCAGGTTGCAGCCGAGCCTGGAGGCGTTGGGCGAAATCAACGGTGATCGCCCAGTCCGGCCTCGTCTCGCCGGGTGCGGCGATCGCTTTGCGTACGTGAGAAATACGTCGTTCGGAGTTGGTGACCGAGCCTTCTTTTTCGCCCCAGCTCGCGGCGGGTAGCAGCAGGTCGGCGAAGCGTGCAGTTTCTGTTGTTCGGAACGCTTCCTGCAGGATCACGAATGGACAGGCGCTCAAGGCTTCGCGAATCCGGGTCTGATCAGGTAGCGACTGAGCCGGATTGGTACAGGCGATCCATACGGCTTTGATTTTGCCATTCTGCATCTGATCGAACAGTTCGATGGCCGATAAGCCTGCTGTTTCCGGCAGCTTATCGATCCCCCAGTACTGCGCGACCTCGGCCCGATGTTCGGGGTTGGCGGCTTCCCGGTGACCAGGCAGCAGATTGGACAGGCTGCCAGTCTCGCGACCGCCCATGGCGTTGGGTTGGCCGGTCAGGGAAAAAGGCCCGGCACCCGGACGTCCAATTTGCCCAGTAGCCAGATGCAGGTTGATCAGTGCGCTGTTTTTGGCGCTGCCCGCTGTGGACTGATTCAGGCCCATGCACCATAGCGACAGAAAGCTCGGGGCCTGACCGATCCATTGCGCGCAGTCGTGGAGTTGTTGGCGCGAGATACCGCAGGTCTGCGCGACCATTTGCGGCGTGTAATGGTGCACCAGACTTTTCAGTTCGGCGTAGCCTTCGGTGTGCTGATCAATGAAATCCTGATCGACCCAGCCTTCCCACAGCAACAGATGCAGGATCCCGTGAAACAGCGCCACGTCTGTGCCGGGATTGATCGCCAGATGCATGCCCGCCAGATCGCACGTATCGGTTCTGCGTGGATCGATGACGATAATTTTCATGTCCGGGCGCTGGCTTTTCGCTTCTTCCAGGCGGCGAAATAAAATCGGATGAGCGTAAGCCATGTTGCTGCCGACGATCATCACGCAATCGCTCAGCTCGATATCTTCATAGCTACAGGGCGGAGCGTCTGCGCCCAGACTGCGCTTGTAGCCCACCACGGCGGAAGACATGCAAAGGCGGGAGTTGCTGTCGATATTGTTGGTGCCTACCAGCGCTCGGGCCAGCTTGTTGAACGCGTAGTAGTCCTCGGTCAGCAGTTGCCCCGAGATATAGAACGCAACGCTGTCAGGTCCGTGCTTGCGGATAGTTTCGGCAAATACATTAGCAGCGTGATCCAGAGCGGTGTCCCAATCCGTGACCGCTCGCGCAAGACTTTTGCTCAGGCGCAATTCCGGGTACAGCGCCCTGGCATTGAGGTCGCCCGTCAGGTGCAAGGTCGAACCCTTGCTGCACAGCTTGCCGAAGTTAGCCGGGTGCACGGGATCTCCGCTGACGCCGATGATGTTGCGTCCGTCATGTTCGATCAGTACGCCGCAGCCGACCCCGCAATAGCAGCAGGTGGATGCGGTGGTTTGCGTCGCGGGCGCCGGGATGCTGGTCAGGCGCATAGCGCGATGTCCTTTTGCGGCGTGGTGGCTTCGCCGAACATCAGTTGGTCACGTAGTCCGCTGATTGATTGCCCGCTGCGGATCAGGCGCAGATACCAGCCCCCGTCCGTGGTATCGCCGTACAAGCAAGCGCCCACCAGCACGTTGTCTTTGATCACCAGTTTTTTATAGCGCCCACTGATGGGGTCCAGCAGAGTGATGGTTTCGGTGCCTTCGCCACCCATGAAGTCCCCGGCAGAAAAAAGGTCAATGCCGGTCACTTTCAATTTGGTCGAAGTGACCGAACCTTTGTAGCGAGCGAAGCCCAGTTGCGCGAGATGATTGGCGCAGACTTTGGCTTGCTCGAACAGCGGTGCTACCAGGCCGTAGGCCGTACCGCGATGACTTGCGCACTCGCCGATGGCATAAATACGCGGGTCGTAGGTTTGCAGGGTGTCATTGACCAGAATCCCGCGATTGCAGGGCAGTCCAGCCAATTCTGCCAGCTCGGTTGCCGGGCGAATGCCTGCTGCCATGACCACCAGGTCGGCAGGGATCACGTCACCATTTTTGAATTGCACGGCTTTCACCGCGCCTTTGCCGTTATCCAGCAACGCTTCGGTCTGCTCGTTCAGGCGAAAGTGCAGGCCACGGGATTCCAGTGCGGTTTGCAGCAATTGCCCGGCGGTTTTGTCCAGTTGGCGCTCCAGCAGCCATTTGCCGATGTGGACGACGGTCACGCCCATGCCGCGCATTTTCAAGCCGTTTGCCGCTTCCAGGCCGAGCAGGCCGCCGCCGATCACCACCGCATGTTTCCGCGTCTTGGCGGTATGAATCATGATTCGTGTGTCAGCGATATCGCGATAGCCGATCACACCGCTGAGGGCGCTACCGGGCATGGGCGGCATGAAGGGCGTCGAGCCTGTGGCGATCAGCAGGCGGTCGTAATGCGCGACGGTGCCGTCGTCGGCGATTACCTGGCGTTTCGCGCGGTCGATTTTCACGACCCTGCGGTTGAGCAGCAGCCGAATGTTGTTGCTCAAGTACCATTCCAGATCGTTGAGCACGATGTCTTCGAACTTCTGTTCACCGGCCAGCACCGGAGACAGCATGATGCGGTTGTAGTTGGGATGCGGCTCGGCACCGAACACCGTGATGGCGTAGAGCTCGTCGCTGAGTTTGAGCAGCTCTTCAAGCGTTCGAACTCCGGCCATGCCGTTGCCAATCATCACCAGCTTGAGTTTTTTCATCTTGCCTCCGAGAAGCCCGCGAGAGGGTGCTCGACAAATCCTGCACAAACAAAAAAGGCGTCCCGCTAGATAACTAGCGAGGACGCCTTTGTCCGGTCCCGTTCTCTCGGGAAGCTCAGCCTTCGTCTTTGAAGGCTGTAGCGATGTGAGTTGCTTGACGATAGATATGCAGGGGTTGTGCCAGATAGAGCATGATGTGATGGCTAAACTGTCGGAGCAGGGCTTGCCCGCGATAGGGTTGGACTTTGTTCACTTTAGACCGCAGCGACCTTATCGCGGGCAAGCCCTGCTCCCACAGGATGTATATCAACGAGTTGCTCACTTTGGTGCGAATTGCACCGTTGCAGGGCAATCACTGCTCAATGACGCATCAACCAGATAATCCCCACCAGATTCACCAGCAGTGAAACCAGTGCAACCGTGCGCCAGACTTTCAGCGGCTCACGCTCCAGCAGCGGCTGTGCGCGTTTCACCATTGGCCGGTGTTCGGCTTGTTCGAGCTCCAGCAACCATTGCTCTGTGGTTTCATAGCGCAGTTGCGGATCAGCTTGCAGTGCCTTGCTCAGATTGTGATCCAGCCAGTCGGGCAGGTCCGGGCGGTACCGGCTGGCTGGTGTGGGCGTACCGAAGCGCCGATGCTGGAATGCTTCGATTTCACCGTACGGGTAATGCCCGGTCAGCAGGTAATAAAGGGTGACGCCCGCCGCGTAAATATCCTGCTGTGGAGTGGGTTCGTCGCCCTTGAACGCTTCAGGTGCAATGAAGCTTGGCGTGCCTGGCAACTCGCCCGGCGTCAGTGTGGAGAGGCCGGGACAGTAAGCGAGACCAAAATCCAGCAGGCGCAACTCGCCGTTATCGTCGAGCAGCAGGTTTTCCGGTTTGATGTCCCGGTGGATGATATTGCGCCGATGCAGCAAGCCCACGGCACGCAGCAGTTGCGTGGCATGACCCAGCCATTGCGCCACGGAGACCGGGCCGTGCTCTTTGAATGATTGAGACAAACTGCGTCCCGGATGCTCACGCATCACGTAATACAGGTGTTGGCGATCTGGTACTGAATGGGTTTCAGGAAAGAAGCGTCCCGCAACCCGGCGCAAAAACCACTCTTCCAGCAGCAATCCCTGGCCCGCACCGGGTTCGTCATGGCGATTGCCTGGAAGTGTTTTCAGCAGCCAGTGCCGGCTTTGCGCATCGCTGACCCGATACAGCAGCGACTGTCGAGACTCGGCCAGCAGACTGTTTATCTGCCAGCCTTCGAAAGCTTGTCCGGGCTTTAGTACTGGCGGCAGCGGCCATTGTTGAAGCTGAATCAGCGCGTCGCCAAGGTCGTCCTGACCCAGCGCATCGACGCGAATCAGCACGGCGCTGGCGTTGTCCTGACTGCCAGCCAGATGCGCGGCGCTGACCAGCGTCTGCACGGCACGATCCAGATCCTCCTGTTCGGCGAGAATCGAGCGAATGCTGGCGTCCCCCAGCGTCGCCCAGACACCATCGCTGAGCAGCAGCAGGCGTTCGCCCTCACGCAGCTCGCCGTCCAGATAATCCATGACCACGTATTGATCCAGGCCCAGTGCGCGTTTGAGCACGTGCTGCATGTCGGGCTGTTCCCAGACGTGGTCTTCACTGATGCGTTGCAGCACTCCTTCGTGCCAACGGTAGGCGCGACAGTCGCCGACGTGGGCCAGCGTGAAGCGCCTGCCACGTAGCACCAGGGCGCTGAGTGTGGTTAGCAAGCCATTGGCCTGCAACCAGCGATTCTGCGCCAGCAGTAGCCGGTCAAGGGATTGGGCGACGCCCCAGGTTTCCGGCGTCGAGTAGTAATCCAGCGCCAGCGCTTGCAAGGTTGATTGCGCGGCGAGGGCGCCATCAACGCATTGACTGACGCCATCAGCAAGGGCAAACAAATAGCCCTTGCTGGCGGCAAGGGCCGGGGCCGGAGTCACCAGGCGCATCGCGTCCTGATTCTCCGCCCGCGGCCCACTGGCGCTGAATTGAGCCAGGCTCAGTTGCAAGCTCATCAAGCGACTCAGACGCGAGCAGCGGTTACTGCTGCCGAACCCCAGGTGGTTCTCCAGCGACGCTTGACGTTAAGCAGGCCGAACCACGCCAGTACGCCAAGAAACGCGAACAACCACAAGCCCATCTGATAATCACCGGTGTGTTGCTTGATCGAGCCCAGACCGGCTGCGAGCAGGAAACCACCGATGCCGCCAGCCATGCCGATCAAGCCGGTCATGACGCCGATTTCCTTGCGGAAACGTTGTGGCACCAGTTGGAACACTGCGCCATTACCGGCACCCAGACCGAGCATCGCTGCAACAAACAACGCCAGTGCCGCCCAGGAACTTGGCAAGTTGAAACCAACGGCCGCGATGCAGATAGCAGCCACCGCGTACATGCCCGCCAGGGTGCGGATACCGCCGAATCGGTCAGCCAGTGCACCGCCCAGTGGGCGCATCAGGCTGCCACCAAAGACGCAGGCTGCGGTGTAGTAACCGGCAGTGACAGGGCTCAGGCCGTATTGGTCGTTGAAGTAGCCGGGCAGGGCGCTGGCCAGGCCAATGAAACCGCCGAAGGTGACGCTGTAGAAAAACATGAACCACCAGCTGTCACGATCACCCAGCGCCTTGAGATAGTCGCCCATGGACTTGGGTTTCGCGCGCTCCGGCGCATTACGTGCCATCAGCGAAAAAGCGATCAGGGTCAGGACCAGCGGGATGACCGCAAAGCCGAACACGTTGCTCCAGCCAAACGCCGCAGCCAGTACCGGAGCAATCAACGCGGCCAGCACGGTGCCCGAATTACCTGCACCGGCAATGCCCATCGCTTTGCCTTGATGCTCTGCTGGATACCACTGGGAAGCCAGCGGCAGCGCGACGGCGAACGATGCACCGGCAACGCCGAGGAACACGCCCAGCAACAGCGCCTGCTCATAGGTGTGAACGCCCAGATTCCAGGCAGTGAACAGTGCAAGTATTACGATGACCTGACCGATGATCCCGGCGGTTTTCGGCGATAGTTGATCTGCCACGATACCCATCACAAAGCGCAGCAGGGCGCCTGCCAGGATAGGCGTGGCCACCATCAGGCCGCGTTGTTGAGTAGTCAGTTGAAGGTCTGTCGCAATTTGAACGGCCATCGGGCCGAGCAGGTACCAGACCATGAAGCTCAGATCGAAATACAGAAAGGCGGCGAACAGGGTCGGTTTATGGCCGGCCTTCCAGAAGCTTGTATTCATTGAACACCTCATCTGCAAAAAGGAAGATCTTTTGTCTCGGGCACGGACCCGAAACGTAAGGGCTTGAAGCTGGAGAGACTTGCAGGTGGGGCGTCCATAACCTCGGCAGCACCACCGACCCCGATCACTGGGACCAAAACGCAAAAAACGCCGCAACCCGATTCGCGTTGGCGAAAGAGGTGTGCGACGTCTTTGTCGTAAAGTGGGGCAACCGCCGTTGGTTACCTGTGCTTATTAACTAGCAAAAGCTGGGCCAGATGGAAAAATCTTACCCTTCAACTCATTTTGGAATGCATTCCCTTGTGGGAGCCGGGCTTGCCCGCGATAAGGTTCACGCGATCTAAAGTGATTTTGCGTCCAGCCTTATCGCCGGAATGCCGCCCAGACCAATCTACGCTCCCTCAAATCCACAAAACTACGACTCACCCCAACAACTCACTCATCGCAATGATCTGCTCCGCCACCTGAATCAGTTTCTGCTGTTTGCTCATGGCCTGGCGGCGCATCAAGGTATAGGCCTCTTCCTCTTTGCACTCCTTCATTTTCATCAGCAACCCCTTGGCCAGCTCGATGCGTTTGCGCTCGGCCAGTTGCTGGTCCCGTGCCTGAAGTTGTGCACGCAAGGCCTGATCGCTCTCAAAACGGGCCATGGCCACATCGAGGATCGGCTGCAGCCGCTGGGCATGAATACCCTCGACGATGTACGCGCTGACACCAGACTTGATGGCCTGACGCATCACCCCCGGATCATGTTCGTCGGTGAACATCACGATAGGGCGAGGCTGGTCGCGACTGACCATCACCACCTGTTCCATTACATCGCGGCCGGGGGATTCAGTGTCGATCAGGATGACATCCGGGCGAAGCGCTTCAACCCGGGCGGGCAAGTCAATAATCAGCCCGGACTCGTCGATTACTTCAAAGCCCGCTTCACTCAGCGCGGCTTTCAGACGTCCGACTTTTTTTGCCGTGTCATTGATCAAGAGGATACGCAGCATAATCGTCAACTCCTCATTGAGTCACGGCGGCGGCCGCGTCGGCCATGGCGTGAAGTTTGAAGCTGCGGGCATAGCCAGCCGGGTCTGAACCATCCCACACCTTGCCGTCGATCAGTTGGCTGCTGCGCATCGTTGCCGTCGGAACCGTTATGTCCAGTGCCTCCGCGGCCTGACGATAAAGCGCCAGTTGGTGAACGCCTTTGGCGACATTGAGGTAGTCCGGATCTTCACGCAGCAAACCCCAGCGGCGGAACTGCGTCATGAACCACATGCCGTCGGACAGGTATGGCAGATTGACTTCGCCATTGCCGTGAAAGCGCAGAGCGTGATGGTCGTGCCATTGGTTACCCAAGCCGTCGCGGTAATCACCCAGCAAGCGGGGTTCGATATAACTGGCGGGAGCATCCAGATAATCCGCGCCGCTAAGCAATTGCGCGGTGCTGCGACGATTTTCGTCGCTGGATTCGATGAAGCGACTGGCTTCGAGTACGGCCATGACCAATGCCCGTGCGGTGTTGGGGTTCTGCTCGACAAATTCCCGGGTGCAGCCAAGCACTTTTTCCGGGTGGTTGGGCCAGATTGCCTGGGTGGTGGCGAAGGTGAAGCCCAGTTGCTGATCCACTGCACTGGCGCCCCAGGGTTCACCGACACAGAAACCATCGATACGACCGGCTTGCAGATGTTCGACCATGCGCGGCGGCGGAACAACCACGCTGGTCACATCCTGCAAGGGATGAATGCCCTGGCTCGCCAGCCAGTAATAAAGCCACATGGCATGATTGCCGGTAGGGAAGGTCTGCGCGAAGGTCAGCTTTGTGCCGCTTTGGTGCACTTGCTGATCCAGCGCCTCAGGAGTGATCACGCCAGCTTCCTGTAGCGGACGCGATAAGTTGATGCTCTGACCGTTCTGGTTCAGTCCCATGAGCACGGCCATGTCGGTGGCTGCGCTGCCGCCAATGCCTAACTGCACGGCATAGATCAAACCGTAAAGACTGTGGGCCGCGTGCAGTTCGCCACTGACCAGCTTGTCCCGCAGGCTTGCCCATGAAGGCTGGCGCTTGAGGTTCAGGCTCAGGCCATAAGGCTGGGCGAAGCCTTGCGTAGCGGCAACGACTATGGAGGCGCTGTCTGACAGCGGCATGAAGCCGATATCCAGGCTGTTTATCTCTGGCGCATCGCTGCCAGCTACCCAGGCCAACGGGTTTCGTGTGGGTTCGTTCATAAGTGTCATCTGTCCTCTGCCACGACAACTGCGCGTGGGGCGGGCGTGCCCGAGCCAGGCTGGCAGAAATCTTTCATAAAAAAAGCGTCGTTCAATCCTTTGCCAAAAAGCAAAGACGGAACGACGCCATTGTCGATGCATCGGGCCCTCGTTGGCACGCTGCTATTAGCTTAAGCCAAGCAAGCGATATGCCAGTGCCATGCTCACCTTGTCGTGGTGCAGTGGATCAGTTCCTGCAAAAGCATAGGTAATCTACATATCTTTTATGTGGGAGTTTGGTGTACATATCCATTACAGCTTTCACTGCTTCTATTGGTTGCGCTTTTACAGCGCCTCACTTTTGAAAGGAGCCGGAAGCCGGCCCAGCCAAAAGTAAGCAAAAGGCTCTTGCCCCACCACTAGGTGCCTCGCCTAGGCTCGGCATGCCCGTAATCCGACATTGCTGCGTGGGGCCGCCGCCACCGGCCATCCATGGCCT